>NZ_JBFTQY010000077.1:0-28875 GCF_056399245.1 Rhizobium sp. 01N447_2 | reverse complement strand
GCAGGCCCCGGTACTGCTGATCGATGGCTATGCCACGCACTCCGAAAGTGTCGTGGCGCGCGCACGCGCCTTGGGCCTGGCCGTGATTGCCGATATCGAATGGACGGTCGGTGCCGCGACCGACCGGATCCTGGCTTTCGCAGATCACCTGGTGCTGCCGATTGCCTTCGGACGGGAGTACACCGGCGAGGGTGATCCAACGATGATCCTGGATCAGCTCTGGTCAAAGGATCGGTCCGCGGTTGTTCTGACTGATGGCGAACGAGGGACCTACTTCCGCCAGAAGGGCGATGCCACCCGGTGGCATATGCCGGCCTATCAGGTACAGGCGGTCGACACGACCGGCGCCGGTGATTGTTTTCACGGTGCCTACGCCCTTGCCCTTGCGGAGGGCAAGCGCCCACTTGAATGCACTGCCTATGCCACGGCGGCGGCCGCCATTTCCGTGACCGCACGGGGAGGGCGCAGAGGCCTGCCAGATCACCAGACGTGCATGGCATGGATGGCGGCGGAGAATGCGCCTGTACCAATGCCGATGCCGGGATGCCAAAAATGAGCGCGGGCGGCGATGGGTGCCGGCTCCGGTCGACCGCCCCAACAGAGCCTCACGGGTGACGTGTCATTGAATCGCATTGAGCGATCTCTCAACAGCTGTACTTCCATCAAAAAATTACGCGCGATAAAAAATATAGTTCCGCAATTGATTTTTAATTTATAGAAGAAGATTTAATTTTTTCAAATAGATATGAAAAACTTCTGGCGATCTTCGGCGAATTATCCTCGAATCTTTTGTTGACTTTGAAGCTCAGTCCTGAGCCTTCTTGTCGAAACGATCGGAGACGGCGGGGAGCGCCGTGTGAAGATGTGATCCGGACTGGCACGGGAGGATGAGACGTGGCTGTGGTTGTACTCGACAAAATCTGCAAGACCTATGGAAACAGCTACCATGCGATCAAGGATCTGAGCCTGACGATCCATGATGGCGAGTTTCTGATTCTGGTCGGTCCATCCGGATGCGGAAAATCGACCGCTCTGCGCATGATTGCCGGGCTCGAGGAAATCAGCAGCGGAACATTGAGCATCGGCGGTCAGGACGTCGTGGATCTCGCGCCCAAGGACCGGGACATTGCCATGGTCTTTCAGAGCTATGCGCTTTATCCGCACATGACCGTCTTCGACAACATTGCCTTTTCGATGAAGCTGGCCGGAAAGAACAAGGCCGAACGCACCAAGCGCGTCCACGAAATCGCCAAGATCCTGCAGCTGGAGCCCTTGCTGGGCAACAAGCCCGCGCAGCTTTCCGGCGGCCAGCGCCAGCGTGTTGCGATGGGACGCGCCATGGTCCGCGAACCCGCGGCATTCCTCATGGACGAACCGCTCTCGAACCTCGATGCGAAGCTGCGCGTTCAGATGCGGGCGGAGATCGCCAGCCTGCAGAGACAGCTGGGCGTGACGACGATCTACGTGACGCACGACCAGACCGAAGCGCTGACCATGGGCGATCGGGTCGCGGTGCTGAAGGGCGGCGTGCTTCAGCAGGTGGATACGCCCAAGGCTCTATATCACCGCCCGGTCAATGCGTTTGTCGCCGGCTTTATCGGTTCGCCGTCGATGAACCTTTTCGAAGGGCGTCTGGCGAGCGGACGGATCCATCTGCCGGGCTTCTCCATTCCCTTGTCCGGCGGCGCTTTCGAGCGCGCTCCCGGTCTTTCCGCTTTCGAGGGAAAGGACGTGATCTTTGGGGTCAGGCCCGAGGACCTCTACGACAGCCGGTTGCCGTCTGGAGCCTCCCATCCGACGATCCCGGTTGTCGTGAAGTCGATCGAGGAGCTCGGCTCCGAACTGATCGTGCATTTGAAGATCGACGCGGTCCGCATCGACTCGGGCGACCCCGATGCCGTCGAGGACCTGAGCGGGGCCGCCAATGCCGTCGCGCGGTTCGAAGCGGTCAGCGCGGTCGAGACAGGCCAATCGATCGATCTGGCCATCGACCCGGCGAAACTGCACTTTTTCCACCCTCAAACGCACATGGCGCTGTGACGTGACGAGGGAGAGCCGGCAGGCGCTGGTGGCAGTCCGGCCAGAAGCAGTCGGCGACGTTCGATGTCTTGAAAGCATTCCATCCGACGCCGAAACCAGCGTTCATCTTCAATATCCGACCCAAAGGGCTTATCGATGCCAGCAAAACAGGAACGACGTCTCCGCATCGGCGTATTGGGAGCGGGCCAGATTGCCCAGGCCGCGCACTTCGAGAGCTGCACCAAGGCAGCCAATGCCGACCTCTATGCTATTTGCGACGTCGCCGAAGATCTCCGCGAACGCATGGCAATCACCCATGGGGCGGAAAAAACCTATGGCGACTATGACAAGATGCTGGCCGATCCCGATCTCGATGCGGTGATCATTGCGACTGCCGATGCCTTTCACGTCCCGGCCTCCCTTCGCGCCCTTCAGGCGGGCAAGCATGTCCTGTGCGAGAAACCCGTCGGTGTCACCATCGAGGAATGCCTTGAGCTGAAGGCCGCGGTCGACAAGTTGGGAAAGGTGTTCCAGGTCGGACACATGAAGCGTTTCGATGCGGGGCTCCAGGCTGCCAAGTCCTTCATCCGCGATGAAATGGGCGAGATGGTCGCTCTCAAAGCATGGTATTGCGACAGCACGCACCGCTATCCGATGACCGATGCGGTCCAGCCTCTGATCGTCACCAGCGCCAATGCGAAGAAACCCTCCACCAATCCGAAGGCCGATCTGCGGCGCTACTATATGCTTGCGCACGGTTGCCATCTGATCGACACGGCACGGTATTTCGCCGGCGACATCGTTTCCGTCAACGCTCGTCTGTCCGAGCGCGCCGGTATCTGGTGCTGGTTCGTGGACGTGGAATTTGCCTCCGGCACGCTGGGCCATCTCGATCTTACCGTCCAGGTGCGCATGGACTGGCACGAAGGCTTCCAGATCTACGGCAAGAACGGCAGCATTTTGGGCAAGACCTATAACCCATGGTACTACAAGACCAGCGAGGTGGACATTTTCCGGGAAGCGGACGGCGCGACCCGTCGCGTTCTCGGTGCCGACGGCCATTTCTACCGCCGTCAGGTGGAGGGCTTCGCCCGCACCATTCTGGATGGCGCCGTGATGGAAGGCGCCGATATCGATGATGGCCTGGCATCCGTACGGGCCATGGTTGCCGTCGCGCGCTCCGTCGAAAGCGGCAAGGCGGTTGCGCTGGCTGACGTCACGGGTGGCGTGTGATGAAGCTCGGCATCTTCGCAAAGACCTTCGAGGGAACGGAACCCTTGACTGTTTTCAACTCGGTCGCCGCGGCCGGGTTCACCTGCGCACAATACAATATGGCCTGCTCGGGCCTTGCGCCGATGCCGGAGACGATTACCGAAGCGCAGGCCTGCTCGGTCGCCGAAGCGGCGCTAAGCAGCGGTGTCGAGATCGTCGCCGTTTCCGGCACCTTCAACATGATCCATCCCGATCGCTCAGTGCGCGAGGCCGGCCTTCGCAACCTGGCGACACTGGCCGAGCGCAGCACCAGCATGTCGACGGCCCTGATCACGCTCTGCACCGGCACACGCGACCCCATCGACCAGTGGAAGGCGCATGCCGACAACGACACGCCGGAGGCCTGGCGGGATCTCCTCGACGCCATGGGCGCGGCCATCGAGATCGCCGAGCGCTACGATGTGGATCTCGGCATCGAGCCCGAGCTTGCCAATGTCGTCAACTCAGCTGAGAAAGCCTATCGGCTGATCGCGGCACTGAAGAGCCCCCGCATCAAGATCGTGCTCGATCCGGCCAATCTCTTTGAGGTCGCGACGCTGGATGGGCAGCGGAGCATTGTCTCTTCCGCCATCGACCTTCTGGCCGATCGGATCGTCATGGCGCATGCGAAAGATCGCAATCCGGACGGCAGTTTCGCGACCGCCGGCAAAGGTGTCCTCGACTACGCGCATTATCTCGGCCGTCTCAAGGCGATCGGCTTTAAGGGCAGTCTCGTCACGCATGGCCTTTCGGCCTCGGAGGCGGCCGGTGCGGCGAGTTTCCTGAAGAGCAGTCTCGGCGGCGAAGCTGCGGGGGCAGGAAGATGAGACGGGCGCAACCGTTCGAAACCAGCGACGGGACTATTCTCAATGTCGATATGGCGGGCGAGGGCGCGTCCGTCATATTCCAGCACGGCCTATGCGGAGACGCGGCGCAGACCGACGAAGTCTTTCCGCTCGAAGCGGGTTTTCGCCGGGTAACGATCGAAGCGCGCGGCCACGGCCATTCCCGGGCCGGCAATCTGGAGCGGTTGTCGATCGCGACCTTCTGCGATGATATCGCCGCCTATGTCGAGAAAAACCTTACGCCGCCGATCGTCATCGGCGGCATCTCGATGGGTGCTGCGATCGCCTTGCGTCTCGCGGTCAAGCGGCCCGATCTTGTCCAGGCTCTGATCATTGCAAGGCCGGCCTGGCTGACGGCACCCGCGCCTGAGAATATGGCACCCAACGCCGAAGTCGGGCGGCTTCTGAAAACTCTGCCGCTGGGCGAGGCAAAGACCACGTTCCTGGCCGGGCCGGTGGGCGTGCGGCTCGCTGCCGAGGCGCCGGACAATCTGGCCTCGCTTGCCGGCTTTTTCTCTCGCACGCCTTTGGATGTGACCGCCGAACTGCTCACCAGGATTTCCAATGACGGTCCTGATGTGACCGACGAGGAGGTCGGCAATCTCTCCATGCCGACGCTGGTTATCGGCCATGATCGGGACAGCATTCATCCTCTCAGCCATGCGCGTGCTCTTGCCGAGCGGATTGCCGGCGCGCGTTTGGTGCAGATCACATCGAAGACCGAGAGCCGCCCGCAATACGTCGCCGACTTCCGGCTTGCCATGGGCAATTTTCTGAAGGAGCTCTGAAAACAATGACGACCCCCTCCAAGACCTGGATCGCCGATCTTCCGAAGGATCGCCTGATTGCCGAATTCTCGGTCTGGTCGGCCGATCTCGTCCGTCTGTCGGACGATCTGGCACGCGTCGATCCTTACGTCGACATTCTCCACATCGATGTCGCCGATGGCCATTTCGCACCGGCAATGTTGTTTTTCCCTGATCTTGTTGCCGGCGTGCGCAAAGTGTCCTCGCGCCCGATCCATGTTCACCTGATGGTCGCCGACAGCATCCTCCTGTCGCAGATCGAGCAGTTCGCCGATGCGGGCAGCGACCTGATCAGTCTCCATGTTGAAAACGAAAGCGTCGCCGACGAGGCTCTTGATCTTCTCGACCGCCGCGGTGTCGCCGCCGGTATGGTGCTCAAGGTCGACACCCCTGTCGAGCGGGTCGAGAGATATGCTTCCCGGCTGAGCTTTGTGACGCTGCTCGGCACGGCGATCGGCGTGAAGGGCCAGGGCCTCGACGAGAAGGCCAGTGCGCGGCTTCAGCAGGCAAAGCAGATCATCGGCGGCTGCAGTGCGGCACATCGGATCGTGCTGGCGGCCGACGGCGGTATTCGCGAGCACACTGTGCCTCTCCTGCGCCAGTCCGGTGCGGAAACGGTCGTTCTCGGTTCTTTGGCTTTCAATGCGCCATCGCTCGACGAGCGGATGGCATGGGTGCGCGCACTCTAACTCATGGTCTTCACATGCAGCACGTTGCCATTGGAATCGACCTCGGCGGGACGCAGGTGCGCGCTGCCCTCGTTGACGAGCAGGGCAGGATTCTGGCGCGCGCAGCCGAACCAAYGGATGCGCTGGCAGGCCCCGCCCGCGTGCTCGACCAGATTTGCGGACTGACCGATGGACTGCTTGAAGCATCGAACCCTGCCTCTGTGGTGGGCGTCGGCGTATCCGCTCCAGGTCCGCTCGATACCGTCGCCGGTGTCGCCTCGCATATCCCGACCCTCTCCGGCTTTGTCGACTTTCCGCTGAAGGCGGAGTTGCAGAAGCGGTTTCCGTTTCCGGTCGACCTTGAGAATGATGCTATCGCCGCTGCCATCGGCGAGTGGCAGTTCGGAGCCGGCAAAGGCCTGGATAATCTGGTCTATGTCACCGTGAGCACCGGCATTGGCGGTGGCGTTGTGTMGGATGGTCGCGTCGTGCGCGGCCGCAAGGGCATGGCAGCCCATGTCGGGCACATGTCGGTCGTGCCGGACGGAGAGCTTTGCCCCTGCGGCAACAGAGGATGTTTCGAGGCCTACGGATCCGGAACGGCTTTTGCGCGCCGCGCGCAGATGAGGGCTATGGAATCTGGCGAGACAACGATAGGCAGCGATGGCGGCGCCATCGACAGCCGCAGCGTTTTCGCGGCCGCAAGAGATGGCGATCGTCTGGCAAATCAACTGGTTGACGAGGAAGCGGAAATTCTCGGTCGCGGCTTCACCAGCCTGATCCATATCTTCAGCCCCGATATTATCGTGATGGGGGGCGGACTTTCCCACGAGTTCGACCGGTTGCAACCGGGCATTCAAAGCTACATCACGCAATGGGCAATGCCGGCATTCAAGGATGTCAGGGTAATGCTGGCGGCATTGGACCAGAACTCAGGCCTCGTMGGCGCAGCCGCTCTGGCGTTTCTGGCCGGGAAGGTCACTCGGACGTGATCCAAACCGGCGAAGCGATCGGCGTCGTCAAATACGCTGGTTCAGTTCGTCTTCGCTGATCCCAAAATGATCGAGAATGATGCCGACGTTTCGGCGATGAGACTTGAAATAGACGTCGAAAAGATCGCCGATCAGCGGAACCGTTCCGCCGGCGGCGTCGATCCCGAGATTCACGGCCATGCGGGCGAGCTTGTGGGTGGGAACACCGAGACGTCGTGCCTCATCGATGATGAAAAGACCGATGAGGGATCCGGCAATGTCGCCGACGGCCGGGATGAGGCCGAGAACCGAGTCCGCGCCGATCCGCACGCCGATGACAGGCAATCTGACCGCGGTATCCATCAGGCGCGCTATGCCGACGGCGCGCCGAATTCTTCCAAGTTCGATGGACGTCAGGTGTTTCGTGCTGGCGGAGGCTGGCATCAGCGACCTTTTGGCGCGAACGACCGTTCCGCTTCCTCGAGTGAGGGCGCGGGAAGGATGTCATCGCATTGCTGCGAAATAGTCCGACGCAGCGAAAGCTCGGTGCCATGATGATATTCCATGGCCGTGAAACGCGGCAAACCCAACAAGGTTCGGCCGCGAAAGCAAGGATCATCTTGCGTCGGGAACCACCACCAATTTGCCGACGAAGTTCTTCGCCATGAAATCGGTCTGTGCGCGGTGGAATTCCGACAGCGGATAGACGCCGCCGACGAGCGGCCGGATTTTCCGGCTTTCGATATAGCCGACGATCCGACGGAAGTCGGCGCGGCTTCCCTGGCTCGAGCCGTGCAGCTCCAGCTGCTTCAAATACATGGTCCGTAAATCGAGCTGGACGACCGGGCCGGCGATGGCGCCGGCCGTCGTGTAGCGGCCTTCGGGGCGCAGGATCTTCAGGAGATCGTTGAACAGCGGTCCACCGACGAGATCGGCGACGACATCGATCGGCTGGCCACGACTTGCGGAATGGGCGGCTTCGACCAGATTGCCTTTGCCGCGGGTCACGACCGCTTCGGCGCCGATATCGAGCGTCGCCGCCTCCTTGCCGGGACCTGCGACCGCGATTGGGATGGCGCCGCGGGCACGCGCGAGCTGGATGATCGCCGAGCCGACGCCGCCCGAGGCGCCGGTCACGAGAACGCGTTCGCCGGCGACAAGCCTTGCCCGTTCCAGCATGCGCTCGCCGGTCAGATAGGCGCAGCAGAAGGTGGCGAGTTCGATGTCGGTCAGATCGGTTGCGACGACATGGGCGTTCTCGGCCGGCAGTGCCATGTATTCGGCATAACCGCCGTCGCGGCCATGGCCCATGTAATCGATGTCGGCGAGGCTGTCGTCGTCGCGGTTATAGATCGAGAAGTCGACCATGACGCGTTCGCCGATGCGCGCCGGATTAACGCCGGCGCCGACGCCGACGATATGACCGACCGTATCGGTGCCCTGGATGCGCGGGAATGTCAGAGTATTGCCTTGCCTGCGCCATGTGGAGACGGCAGAGGGATCGTCCTCGGTGCCGTAGGCGCCTTGGCGGACCCAGACGTCGGTATTGTTCATGCCGCAGGCCGTGATACGGATCAGAACCTCGCCGTCCGCGGGCCTCGGAACGGGCACGTCCCTGCTATAGACGAGCTTGTCCAGACCGCCATGGCCGGTGAGCAATACGGCCGCCATCTTTTCCGGGATCGTCATGCAGATCTCTCCCTCAGATGGTCTTGAAGACGGTTTCGATCGCATCCGCCGCGGCCTTGACCACGATGTCTGCCTCCTCGCGTGTCAGGCAGAGCGGCGGGGCGAAGCCGAGGATATCGCCCTGCGGCATGGCGCGGCCGATGACGCCGCGTTCGAGGAGGGCGGATGCGACCTGCGGGCCGATCTTGCGGCCGGCATCGAAGAACGTGCGGTCGTCCCTGTCCTCGACGAATTCGATGGCCGCCATCAGCCCGTCACCGCGGACTTCGCCGACATTGCGGTGGCCGCCGACCGCCTTTTCCAGTTCCGAGCGGAAATAGGAACCGGTCGTGCCGGCATTCTCGACAATGCCGAGTTCGTCGATCAGTTCGAGATTGGCAATACCTGCGGCAGCACAGATCGGGTGGGCGGAATAGGTCCAGCCGTGACCGATCGCGCCCATCTGATCGGAACCCTGCACCAGGACTTGCCACATCTTGTTCGAAACGATTGTGCCGGAAAGGGGAGCGTAGGCCGAGGTCAGGCCCTTGGCGATGGTGATCAGGTCCGGCTTCATGCCGTAATGGTCCGAACCGAACATCGTGCCGAGGCGGCCGAAGCCAGTGACGACTTCATCGGCGACGAGCAGGATGTCATATTTGTCGAGCACGGCCTGGATCTTCTGCCAGTAGGTTTTCGACGGCGGCACGATGCCGCCGGTGCCGAGGATGGGTTCGCCGATGAAGGCGGCGATCGTTTCCGGGCCTTCGGCAATGATCATCTCTTCAAGCTTGTCGGCGCAATATTGCGAGAACTGCTCCTCGCTCATCGACCGGTCGGGGCGGCGGAAATAATAGGGTGCTTCGGTATGCAGCACCGGTGCGCGCGGCAGATCGAAAGCGTTGTGAAAGAGCGCCAGGCCGGTGAGGCTGCCGGTCATGACGCCGGAGCCGTGATAACCGCGCCAGCGCGAGATGATCTTCTTCTTTTCCGGACGGCCGAGGATGTTGTTGTAGTACCAGATGAGCTTGATGTTGGTCTCGTTGGCATCCGAGCCGGAGAGACCGAAATAGACGCGGCTCATGCCGGTGGGCGCGCGGTCGATAATCATCTTCGACAGCGTAATCGAGGCTTCCGTGCCGTGGCCAACATAGGCGTGGTAATAGGCGAGGTTCTTCGCCTGCTCGGCGATCGCATCGGCAATCTTCTGGCGGCCGTAGCCGACATTGACGCAATAGAGGCCGGCAAAGGCGTCGAGGCTTTTGCGTCCTGTCGTGTCGGTGATGTAGACGCCTTCGCCGCCGGCAACGACACGGGTCGGCGTCTCGCCACGAGCATGCGCACCCATATGGGTCGAGGGATGGAAGAAGTGATCGCGGTCCCAGGCGGTGAGTTCGTTGCTTCTGTCGAGCATGTCTAGCCTCTTTCTTGAAATGGGGGCTCACTTGAAATGGGGTCAGGCGGCCGTGTCGATGCAGAGATATTTGAGCTCGGTGAAGGCCTCGAGCCCATGGCGTGAACCCTCGCGGCCGAGGCCGGACTGCTTCCAGCCGCCGAAGGGAATGGGAGCGCCGGTGATCTTCACGCGGTTGACCGCCACCATGCCGTATTCCAGTGCGCGGCCGAGGCGCATCTGCCGGGCGCCGTTTTGCGTGACGATATAGGCGACGAGGCCGTATTCGGTATCGTTGGCGCGGGCGATAACCTCGTCTTCCGTGTCGAAGGCGGTAATGGCCGCCACAGGACCGAAAGTCTCCTCGCGCATGATCAGCGCATCCGCCGGCACATCGGTCAGCAGCGTCGGCTCATAAAAGAGTCGGCCGGCCTTGTGGCGCTTGCCGCCGGTGAGGAGCTGCGCGCCGCGCGCCAGCGCGTCGGCGACCTGTTCCTCGATCTTGGCGACGGCGCGTTCATGCATCAGCGGGCCRATCTCGGCGCCATCCTCGAGCCCCGGACCGACCTTCAGTTCGGCAATGCGGTCTGCGAAGGCCTTGGCAAAGGCATTGGCGATCCGGCGCTGGACGAAGATGCGGTTGGCAGCAAGGCAATCCTGGCCTGATGTGGCAAACTTGGCGTTGACGGCGATCTCGACCGCCTTTGAGATGTCGGCGTCGTCGAAGATGATCAGCGGGGCGTGGCCGCCGAGTTCCATCACCAGCCGCTTCAGGGTCGGTGCGCATTGGGCGGCGATCAGCCGTCCGATCCCGGTGGAGCCGGTTAAGCTCATGGCACGCACGCGGACATCGGCACACATCCGTCCGACGATCGTTGCAGCATTGCCGGTGACCACGTTGAAGACGCCGGCGGGAATGCCGGCCCGCTCGCCGAGCTCGGCAAGCGCCAGTGCCGAAAGCGGCGTTTCTGAGGAGGGGTGGGCGACGGCCGTGCAGCCGGCGGCCAGCGCCGCGGCAGCCTTTCGAGTGAGCATGGCAGCGGGGAAATTCCAGGGCGTGACGATGCCGACGACGCCGAGCGCCTCGCGCCGGACAATCATTTCCGCGCCGGGCAGATGGCTGGTGACGCTTTCGGCGTTCAGCCGCTTGCCTTCCTCGGCATACCATTCGACGAAGGAGGCGGCGTAATCGATCTCGCCACGCGATTCCGCGAGCGGCTTGCCCTGTTCGAGCGTCATGATCAGCGCCAGATCCTCCTTGGCTGCAAGCATCAGCTCAAACCATTTGCGCAGGATCGCCGCGCGGCTCTGCGGCAGCATTGCGCGCCAGCCGGCGAAAGCCTCCGACGCAGCATCGATCGCCACCGCCGTTTCGTCGGCGCCAAGGCTTGCAACCCAGGCCAGCGTCGCCGAAGAGGCGGGATCGGTGATCTCGAAACTTTTCCCTGATTGGCCGGCGATCCAGCGGCCGCCGACATAGGCCAGATCGCGCAGGAGATGACGGTCGCCAAGCCGCGACAGCGCGTCATGAAAGGCGGGGCGGGCAAAAACGGCGGTCATATCAAGTCTCCTCGTGGCGGTTGACGTCAGTCTTCCACGGGAGCGGGCGAGAGATTGTCTGTTGGGGGATGCGAAAAGAGAGAGATGGTCTAAAGGATGGCGGCCTGGCAGAGAGATTGTCTACGACGTGGTCTGTTCTTCACCGGTCGCAGTAAAGGAAGAGACCGGAAGGACTGTTTCCTCCTTCACCGTCTTGGTGACGATGTAGGTGAAGTAGCGGTCGATGCCGAGTTCGCGGTCGAGAAGCCCGTCGACCAGCCGTTGATAGGCGTCGATATCGGGGGCGATGATCTTCAGGATGTAATCGACGCCGCCGCCGACCGACCAGCAGGCGACTATCTCCGGGATTGCGGTCACGGCGCGCTCGAAGCGTTCGAAATCCGCCTGGCGATGATTGGCGAGTGTCACTTCCATCATCACGCTGGCGACCGGCGCGATGCGCCGTGGCGCGATGCGTGCGTGATAGCCGGTGATAACGCCCGCCTTTTCGAGCTTGCGCAGCCGCATCCAGCACGGTGTCGGCGACAGTCCGGCCTTTTCGGCCAGCGCCAGTTTGGTGATGYGGCCGTCGCGCTGGACGGCGTCGAGAATGCGCAGGTCGATGGCGTCGAGCTTCATGGTGCTTTCTTTAGAAAGAAATCATTTCAATCGCAGGGAAAAGACAATGGGAGCGCATTTTTGCATTGTCAATTGAACTGATTTTCAGCAGTGTTAAAATCATGACAAAGTGGCGCCCCGATCCCTCGCAACTCCGCCGTCCGGCCTATCTCTCGCTTGCCGAACAAATCGCAAACGCGATCACGGACGGCAAGCTCAGCGATGGCACACAATTGCCGCCGCACCGGAAGATGGCGGATGATCTGCATCTTTCGGTGCAGACGGTCAGCCGCGCCTATGACGAGTTGATCCGCCGGGGGCTGATATCAGGCGAGATCGGACGCGGCAGCTTTGTCCAGACCAGGCCGCGCGAGCCGGAGCCGCCCTATCTGCCGGAAAGGCTGGGCGAGGTGATCGATCTGTCGATCCTGAAACCGGTCTGCGAGCAGATCCATTTGGAAAGGCTGCGGCAGGCCTTCGGCTGGCTTTCGGAAAACCTGCCCTCCAGCTCCGCCCTTTCCTTCAGGCCGAACATGGTGTTTCCGCGCCAYCGCGCGGTCGCCACGGAATGGCTGGCGCGCTGCGGGTTGGAGGTATCGCCGCTGAACGTCAGCGTGACGAACGGTGCGACATCGGGCATGACGGTGGCGCTGATGAGCGTCGCCCCGCCCGGCTCGACGGTTGCGACCGAGGCGATCAGCCATCACACGCTCGTTCCGCTCTCCACCTATCTCGGTTTGCACCTCGAAGGGCTGGCGATCGACGAGGAAGGCATGATCCCCGAGGCGCTGGACGAGGCCTGCCGGAAGGGGCCGATCCGGGCAATCTTCCTGCAGCCCTCGGTGATCAATCCGATGGCGGCGCTGATGAGCGCGGAACGTAGACAGGCGCTCGCCACTGTCGCCGCCAAACATGACATCGCGATCATCGAAAACGATATTCTCGGCCCGATGGTCGAGGGTCGTGCGCCGCCGATGGCCGCGTTTGCGCCGGAGCGGACGCTCTACGTCACGAGCTTCACCAAGATTACCGTTCCGGGCCTGCGGATCGGCTATCTCACCGCACCCGATCGCTATGTCGCCGCCGTCGCCAACCGGCATCTCGTCTCCAACTGGATGGCGACGCCTGCCATGGCCGAGATCGCCACCCGCTGGGTCAGCGACGGCACGGCAATGGAACTGGTCAACTGGCAGCGCCGTGCGCTTTTGAGCCGGCACGCGATTGCGGCGGAGATGCTGGCCGGCCTGCCGTACCGGGCGCACCCGCAAAGCCTGCACGTCTGGCTGCCGCTCTCCGGCAACCATACCGAGGATGGTTTTGTATCACAGGCAAGGCTGCGCGGTGTGGCGATCGCGCCTGGCAAATCGTTCCACACCGCCGATCAGGGCTGGACGCCGGCCATGCGCATCTCGCTTGGTTCGACGACGGAAAGCGAGTTGCGGACCGGGCTTGGTATCGTCGCCTCATTGGCGCAAGGAAATCCGGAAGAGCTGCTGCTTGCGATCTGATGCCGATGCCTTGTATTTGAGCGCATGCAGAATAATTGTCATGATATTATTTTACGAATTGACATGATTTTGATGGGCCGTCATCGTTAGGACATTGCTTGTCTCAACAGGGAGAGACATGAATGCTTCCGCCCATCATCCGCATCGACAACATCGTCAAGAAATACGGCCCGCTGACCGTGCTCGACGGCCTGTCGATGAATGTCATGCCGGGCGAGAAGCTGGCGCTGATCGGGCCATCCGGCTCCGGCAAGACGACGATCCTGCGCATTCTGATGACGCTGGAGACGATCAGCGGCGGCCATATCGAGGTCGACGGCGAACAGCTCTACCATATGCCAAATGGCAGCGGGCTGGTGCCCGCCGACGAACGGCATCTGCATCGCATGCGCGAAAAGATCGGCATGGTCTTTCAGCATTTCAATCTGTTCCCGCATAAATGCGTGCTCGACAACGTGACGCTGGCGCCGATGCTGACGAAGGGCATCAAGCGGCCCGTGGCCGAAAAGCGGGCGATGGAACTGCTCGACATGGTCGGCTTGGCCGACAAGGCAAAGAGCGTTCCGGCGCAGCTTTCCGGCGGACAGAAGCAGCGCGTCGCCATTGCTAGGGCGCTGGCGCTGTCGCCGAAGATCATGCTGTTCGACGAGGTGACCTCGGCGCTTGACCCGGAACTGGTCGAGGAGGTGCTGAACGTCATGCGGCGGCTCGCATCCGAGACCGACATGACCATGCTTCTCGTCACGCATGAAATGGGCTTCGCCCATGATTTTGCCGACCGTGTGCTGTTCTTCGATCGCGGCAAGATCGTCGAGGAAGGCAAGCCGGGCGACATCTTTCGCAATCCGACGCAGGAGAGGACGCAGACCTTCCTGCGCAAGATCATTGCGGCGGGGCACCGCGTCTGAGCTCAGACATTGCCCGCAAGAACAAAACTCAAGGAAAATCAGAGGAGTTGGGAACGATGAATGCAGGATATTTTTTGAGCGCCGCCGGCCTGTCGGTGCTTTTGATCACGGCGGCCGCTCCGGCCGCCGCCGCCGATGACAAGCTCGAACAGCTGAAGGAGCAGGGCTTTGCGCGTATCGCTATCGCCAACGAGCCGCCGTTCACGGCGGTCGGCGCCGACGGCAAGGTGTCCGGCGCCGCCCCCGACGTGGCGCGCGCAATCTTCGAAAAGCTGGGCGTCAAGGAAGTGGTCGCCTCGATCTCGGAATATGGCGCGATGATCCCCGGCCTGCAGGCCGGCCGCCACGACGCAATCACCGCAGGCCTTTTCATGAAGCCTGAGCGCTGCGCCGCCGTCGCCTATTCCGAACCGATCCTTTGCGACGCCGAGGCTTTCGCTCTCAAGAAGGGCAATCCGCTGAAGCTGACAAGCTACAAGGATATCGCCGACAATCCGGACGCCAAGATCGGCGCGCCGGGCGGCGGGACCGAAGAGAAGCTGGCGCTCGAGGCCGGCGTGCCGCGTGACCGCGTCATCGTCGTTCCGGATGGCCAGAGCGGCATCAAGATGCTGCAGGACGGCCGCATCGACGTCTACTCGCTGCCGGTTCTGTCAATCCATGACCTGATGGCCAAGGCGAACGATCCGAACCTTGAAACCGTCGCACCCGTCGTCAATGCGCCGGTCTATTGCGATGGCGCTGCTTTCCGCAAGCAGGATGTTGCGCTTCGCGACGCCTTCGACGTCGAGCTGAAGAAGCTGAAGGAATCCGGCGAATTCGCCAAGATCATCGAGCCCTACGGCTTCTCGGCCAAGGCGGCGATGTCGACGAGCCGCGAAAAGCTCTGCGCCGCGGCGAAGTAACAAGGGGTAAGCAGCCGGCCATGCCCCAGGCATGGCCGGATCGTCCCCGAACGATCTCCTAAAGCGCGTCGCGATCTTTCAGATGCGCTCCTCGCGCTTTAGGTCCTTGTTTTACGCATGTCGTTATCGCAAAACCGCTGCACAGTTTTGCGCGATATGCTCTAGGAAGTGAGTTGCCGATGTCGGTATGGTCCGGCTATCTGACACTGATCCTTGAGGGCGCCCTGGTGACGCTCGAACTGACGATCATGGGATCTGCGCTGGCGCTGGTGATGGCCTTCCTGGCGGGCCTCGGCCGGTTGTCGCGCTTCTTCGCAGTGCGGGCTCTGGCGACGGCCTATATCGAATTCTTCCGCGGCACCTCGATCTTCGTCCAGCTCTTCTGGGTCTATTTCGTGCTGCCTTTTGCGGGCTTGACCCTGACGCCGCTGCAGGCGGGCGTGCTGGCGCTCGGGCTGAACGTCGGCGCCTATGCGGCGGAAGTGGTGCGCGGCGCCGTCAAGGCCGTCGGGCGCGAACAGTCGGAAGCCTGCATCGCGCTCAACCTTTCGCGAACCCAGCGCATGCGCCACGTCATCCTGCCGCAGGCGCTGCCGCTGATGCTGCCGACCTTCTGCAACAATGCGATCGAACTCTTGAAGGGCACGGCCGTCGTGTCGCTGATCTCGCTGACGGATATGACGTTCCAGGCGCAGGTGGTGCGGGCGCAGACCGGCAATACGCTGCTGCCCTTCGCGACGATCCTCATCCTCTATTTTCTCATGGCCTCGGCGATCTCCGCGACGATGCGCTGGCTGGAGCGGCGGATGGCGCGCAGCCTCGACGGCATAAGGACCTGATCAGATGGAATGGGATTGGGACTTCGTCTGGCAGATCATGCCGACCCTTCTCGAAGGCTTCAAGATCACTCTTCTCGCGACCATCCTCGGCGCTGCCGTCGCCATGATCGTCGGCCTGGGGCTCGCCATTGCGCGGCGCTCACTGGTCGCCGGTATTTCCAGGACGGTCGCCTTCGTCTCGGAATTCATCCGCGGCACACCGCTGCTGGTGCAGCTCTACTTCATCTTCTACGTGCTGCCGGATATCGGCATCCGGCTGGCGCCGCTGGTCGCCGGCGTCATCGGCATGGGCATTCACTATGCGACCTATACCGCCGAGGTCTATCGCGCCGGCATCGAGAACGTGCCGCGTGGACAATGGGAGGCAGCCAAGGCCACCAATCTGTCGACGCGCCAGGCCTGGATCCACGTGATCCTGCCGCAGGCGATCCCGCCGATGATCCCGGCGCTCGCCAATTATTTCATTGCCATGTTCAAGGAGACGCCGCTGCTTTCGGCGATCACCGTGCTCGAACTCATGAACCAGGCAAAGAGCATCGCCAACAGCAATTACCGCTACATCGAGCCGATGACGCTGGTCGGCGTTTTCTTCCTCGTCATCAGCCTGATCTCAGTGGTGGGATTACGCTGGCTCGAGGAACGCTATGCCAGGATGGATGACTGACCATGACCGTAGAGATTGAGATCATCGCTGCCGGCCGGCTGCCGCGACTGGAAGATCGGCCGCTGGAAAAACGCATCGGCCTCATCATCCTCGCGACAGACCACACGACCGAAGTCGACTTCCAGCGCATGGTCGCCGGCGATCGCCTCGGCGTCTATGTCAGCCGCATCCATTATGCCAATCCGGTCACGCCGGAAAACCTCTTGCGGATGCAGCCGTCGCTGACCGAAGGCGCGGCACTGATCCTGCCGGAGGAGGCGCTCGATGCGATCGTCTATTCCTGCACCTCCGCTTCGGTGGTGATCGGCGACCGGAACATCGAGGCGGCGATCCATGCGGCCAAGCCCGGCGTTCCCGTCGTGACGCCAACGGCTGCCGCCGTGACCGGCCTGAAGGCGCTGGGCGCCAGACGGATTTCGGTGCTGACGCCCTATACGATCGAGACCAGCCGGCCGATGGCGGACTATTTTTCGGATCTCGGCTTCGAGATCGACCGCTTCACCTGTCTCGGCCTGACCGATGACCGCGAGATGGCGCGGATCGCGCCGGACGAGATCCTTGCCTTTGCGCGCCAGGCGCTGGCGCCGCAGTCGGACGCGCTGTTTATCTCCTGTACGGCCGTGCGGGCAGCCGAGGTCGCGGCCCGGATCGAGGCGATCGGCAAGCCGGTGGTCACCAGCAATCTTGCGACGGCCTGGGCCTGCCTGAGGCTTTGCGGCGATGATCGGGCGCGGCCCGAACTCGGTCAATTGATGACCAAGCCCTATCGGGAAGGCTGAGATCATGGTGAGCCCCTTGCCCGTTTCGCTGGAGGATATCCGCGCTGCGGCACGCCGGATTGCCGGCCGCGTGATCGGCACACCGATGGTGCAGTCCGCTTCCCTCGGCGAATTGGCCGGCGCGCCTGTCCATCTCAAGCTCGAGCATCACCAGACGACCGGCAGCTTCAAGCTGCGGGGTGCGACCAATGCGGTGCTCTCCTTGTCGCCGGCAGAGCGCTCGCGCGGTGTCGTCGCGGCCTCGACCGGAAATCACGGCCGGGCGCTTGCCTATGCGGCAAAGGCGGAAGGGGCGGTTGCGACCATCTGCATGTCGCGGCTGGTGCCGGAGAACAAGGTTTCAGAAATCCGCCGCCTCGGTGCCGATGTCCGCATCGTCGGATTATCGCAGGACGAGGCGCAGGAGGAGGTCGACCGGCTGGTTCGCGAGGAGGGGCTGGTGATGGTCCCGCCCTTCGACCATCCAGACGTCGTGGCCGGGCAGGGGACGCTGGGGCTCGAAATCATCGACACCTTGCCGGAGGCGGCAACCGTGCTGGTGCCGCTCTCTGGCGGCGGCCTTGCGGCCGGCGTTGCCGCCGCGGTCAAAGGCATCAGTCCGACGACCAAAATGATTGGTCTGACGATGGAGAAGGGGGCCGCGATGAAGGCAAGCCTCGATGCCGGACGGCCGGTGCAGGTCGAGGAAGTGCCGAGCCTGGCCGACTCGCTCGGCGGCGGCATCGGCCTCGACAATCGCGTGACCTTTGCCATGTGCCGCGACCTTCTCGACGAGGTCATCCTGCTGACGGAAGCGGAAATCGCCGCCGGCATACGCCATGCCTATGCCGCTGAACGCCAGGTCATCGAAGGCGCTGGCGCGGTCGGCATTGCAGCGCTTCTTGCCGGGAAAATTGTCGGGAACGGTCCCATCGTCGCGATCCTGTCCGGGCAAAATGTCGACATGGAACAGCACTGGCGGGTGATCAATGGCAAGGCGGCACTCTGCGGCGAGGAGGGACCATGAGCCGGATGATCATTCTGACGGAAGCAGAACTGAGGAAAGTCATCGCGCTTGACCGCGATGCGGTCGCCTGCATCGAGGAGGCTTTCGCAGCMCTTGCGACCAAAGCCGTCGCCATGCCGCCGATCCTGCGGCTCGACATTCCGGAATATCGGGGCGAAGTCGATGTGAAGACGGCCTATGTGCCCGGCATCGAGGGCTTCGCGATCAAGATCAGCCCCGGTTTCTTCGACAATCCGAAGATGGGTCTGCCGAGCACCAACGGAATGATGGTGCTGCTGTCGAGCCGAACCGGACTGGTGCAGGCACTGCTGCTGGACAATGGCTATCTGACCGACGTGCGCACCGCAGCAGCCGGCGCCGTCGCGGCAAAACATCTGTCGCGGGAAAATGCGTCCGTGGCCGCGATCTTCGGTGCGGGCATGCAGGCGCGGCTGCAGCTCGAAGCACTGACGCTGGTCCGGCCGATCCGCGAAGCGAGGATATGGGCGCGCGATGCTGCCAAGGCGAAAGCCGCGGCAATGGAATTGGCCGCAAAGCTCGGGTTTCCCGTCACCGCCACATCGGATGCCAGAGGCGCAATGACCGGCGCTGATCTCATCGTCACCACCACGCCGTCGGAAATCCCGATCATCGAGGCCGGGTGGCTGGAACCCGGACAGCATCTGACGGCCATGGGCTCGGATGCCGAACACAAGAACGAGATCCATCCGGCCGCCATTGCTGCTGCCGACCTCTACGTCGCCGACAGCTTGAAGCAGACACGGCGTCTCGGCGAGTTGCATCACGCAATCGACGCCGGCCTGGTCGCAGGCGATGCGGTCTTTGCCGAGCTCGGCGAGATCGTCGCCGGCCGGACGCCGGGGCGGACGCGCAACGACCAGATCACCATCGCGGACCTGACCGGAACCGGCATCCAGGACACCGCCATCGCCACGCTCGCCTTTGCCCGCGCCGGCGCGGCGAAGGCCGGGACCGCATTCGAAAGCTGACCGGCGCGGCGCCGGAAAAGAAGGGAAGAGACATGACCCAGCCCAATCTCAAATTCTCGCTCGGTGAATATGCCGCGCGGCTGGAAAAGACACGGCGTGCCATGGAGGCGAAGGGCGTAGACCTGCTGATCGTCAGCGATCCGTCGAACATGGCTTGGTTGACCGGTTATGACGGCTGGTCTTTCTATGTGCATCAAGCGGTGATCGTGCCGCCGCAGGGCGAACCGATCTGGTTCGGCCGCGGCCAGGATGCCAACGGCGCCAAGTTCACCGCCTATCTGAAGCACGACAACATCGTCGGCTATCCCGATCACTATGTGCAGTCGACCGAGCGCCACCCGATGGACTACCTCTCGGGCATCCTGACCGAGCGCGGTTTCGGCAAGCTGACGATCGGCGTCGAGATGGACAATTACTGGTTCTCGGCGGCGGCCTTTGCGGCGCTGCAGAAGCACCTGCCGAACGCCCGCTTCGTCGACGCCACCGCGCTCGTCAACTGGCAGCGCGCGGTCAAGAGCGAGACCGAAATCAAGTACATGCGCAATGCCGCCCGCATCGTCGAGGCGATGCATGCCCGTATCTTCGACAAGATCGAGGTCGGTATGCGCAAGTGCGATCTGGTTGCGGAAATCTATGATGCCGGCACCCGCGGCGTCGACGGCATCGGCGGCGATTATCCGGCGATCGTGCCGCTGTTGCCGTCCGGCGTCGAAGCGTCCGCACCGCATCTGACCTGGGACGACCGGCCGATGAAGAAGGGCGAAGGCACCTTTTTCGAGATCGCCGGCTGCTACAACCGCTATCACCTGCCGCTATCGCGCACCGTCTTCCTCGGAAAGCCGACGCAGGCGTTTCTCGACGCCGAAAAGGCGACGCTGGAAGGCATGGAGGCCGGTCTTGCGGTCGCCAGACCCGGCAATAGCTGCGAGGATATCGCCAATGCCTTCTTCGCCGTGTTGAAGAAATACGGCATCGTCAAGGACAATCGCACGGGTTACCCGATCGGCCTTTCCTATCCGCCGGACTGGGGCGAGCGCACCATGAGCCTGCGTCCCGGCGACCGGACGGAGCTGAAGCCCGGCATGACCTTCCATTTCATGACCGGCCTCTGGCTCGACGATATGGGCTTCGAGACGACCGAGAGCATCCTCATCACCGAGAGCGGCGTCGAATGCTTCGCCAACGTGCCGCGCAGGCTGATGGTGAAGGATTGAGGCTGTCATGACAGAGATTGGCTTGCGACCGTCGCCGATCAGCGCGACGGTCAATTTCGCCGCCGAGGGCATCCAGCACGGTTTCCTGAGGCTGCCTTACAGCCGCGACGATTCCGCCTGGGGGTCGGTGGTGGTGCCGATAACGCTCATCAGGAACGGCAAAGGGCCGACGGCCCTGCTGACTGGCGGCAATCATGGCGACGAGTACGAAGGACCGATCGCGCTTTTCGATCTTGCCCGCACGCTGAAGGCCGAAGAGGTGAACGGCACTGTCATCATCGTGCCGGTCATGAATTATCCGGCATTCCAAGCGGGAACCAGAACCTCGCCGATCGACAGGGGCAACATGAACCGCAGCTTCCCGGGCCGGCCGGACGGCACGGTGACCGAGAAGATCGCCGACTATTTCCAACGTGTGCTTCTGCCGATGGCGGATGTCGTTCTCGACTTCCATTCCGGCGGCAAGACGCTCGATTTTCTGCCGTTCTGCGCGGCCCACATCCTGCCGAACAAGCAACAGGAGGAAAAAGCCTTCGAATTCGTGAGGGCTTTTGGCGCTCCCTATTCGATGAAGATGCTGGAGATCGATGCGGTCGGCATGTACGACACCGCGGCCGAGGAGATGGGCAAGATCTTCATCACCACGGAACTCGGCGGCGGCGGCACCGCCACGGCCAAAAGTGCTGCGATTGCCAAGCGCGGCACGATGAACGTGCTGCGTCACGCAGGGATCGTCGCCGGCGCCGTCGATCCTGGTCCGACGACCTGGCTCGACATGCCGGACGGCCGCTGCTTCTCCTTCGCAGAGGAGGGCGGGCTGATCGAACCTGTCATTGATCTCGGTGAAGCCGTCACAGCCGATGCCGTCATCGCTCGCATCTATCCGACCGGGCGGACCGGGGTGGCGCCCCGCGATATCCGCGCCGGCATGAACGGTATTCTTTGTGCCCGGCATTTCCCAGGGCTGGTCAAGGCTGGTGACTGCGTTGCCGTCGTGGCGATCGTTACGGGCTGAGGCGATCAAACAGGCAGAGGGGATCAGTTTCGACGGCTGATCACACCTCAAGCAGCTTTCTGCGGTCTGGACGTGCCGGCTCCCGCATCGACCTGAAAGCGGTTGACCACCCCCTCCAGTGTCTGTGTCTGGCTGCCGAGCGCCCGGCAGGCCGAGGCAGTTTCGACCGCCATGGCTGCGTTGCGCTGGGTTACCTGATCGAGCGCGTTGACGGAGGCGTTGATCTCGTTGATCGCTACCGCCTGTTCGGAGGACACCGAAACGATGCGGGCGATCAGGCCGGCAACCCGCTCGACTTGCCCTTCGATTTCCAGGAGCGCCTTGCCGGTTCGGTTGACGAGCTCCACCCCGGTGGAGACCTGGGCCGAGGAGGTGGAGATCAGAGATCTGATCTCCTTGGCGGCGTTGGCCGAGCGCATGGCAAGTTCACGCACTTCCTGCGCGACCACGGCAAAACCCTTGCCTGCTTCGCCGGCGCGCGCTGCTTCAACCCCGGCGTTGAGCGCCAGAAGATTGGTCTGGAAGGCGATTTCATCGATGACATTGACGATGGCGCCAATCTGGGAGGATGAGCCTTCGATCTTTTCCATGGCGGCGATGGCTTCGCGAACGACGGCTGCCGAATGTTCGGCGCTGGTGCGGGTCTGAGCCATCATGCCTGTCGCCCTGCCGGCATGGTCGGAGGCATCTTTGGCTTTGATATTCATTTCATCGAGCGCGGCTGTCGCCTCTTCGAGCATTGCGGCCTGCTGTTCCGTGCGCGAGGCAAGACTGTCGGCTGCATCTGTGATGCCAGCCGAGGAGCTGCCCACTTGCTTGGAGGTCTGGGCAATCTCAGCCATCGAAGCGCAAAGCGCGTCCATACTGTCGTTGAACTTCGCGCGCAAAGTCTCGTAGGCAGCGGCGAAGGGTGTCTTGATCCGGCAATCGAGATTGCCAGTCGATAGCTGTTCCAGTCCGTATGTCAGCTGATCGATCACCGTTTCTCGGATCTGCTCCTCGGCGGCCTTTTCGGCCAGCTGGCTGCGTTCACGCTCGAATTCCGCATCGCGAAGTGCGGTCTCACGCTTCTGTGCGTCCTGCCGCTCGAGCGCGTTGCGGCGGAATACCGCGACGGCCTTGGACATGGCTCCGATCTCGTCGGAACGGTTGGCGTAGGGAACGTCAGTCGAAAAATCGCCTTCAGCAAGATTGCCCATATAGGCCTTCATACCATCGAGCGGTACGATCGCCCGGCGTCGCAGAAGATAGAGCCCTACCAGCAATAGCCCGAACGATCCGAAGCCCGCAGCGCCGGCATAGATCGTCCAGGTCACGATCTCCGAGGCCGCATTGCGTTCCTCGCCCTTCAGGAAGGCGTCGGAATTGGCAACGAGTTTCTCGACCGCGTCCTGATGCGAATGAAAGGCGACGCGCAGCTGCTCGATCGCACCATGTGCCTTGTCTTCATCCCTGGCATTCAAGGCCGGGATGATCTCACGGTTCATCACTCCCCAGAATGCATCGCCCTTGGCGATGACATCGTTTTCAAGCTCGTCCTTCAAAGCTTGCGGCAGCCGGGTGGTTTTCCAATAGGCGCGGCGGTCGTCGTAAGCGGCTTTGAGATTTGCGATCTTGGCAAGATTGGTGTCGGTGAGTTCGGGAAATTTGCTCGCCTCAAAGGAGAGCATGTAGGATTCGACCACAAACAGAGGCGGCGGTAGAATATCGGCGATCAAATCCTTGCCGTAGACCACCTGTTCGTAGACCGGACCATTGACCTTCAGCCGTTCGAGCGCCGATTGCTGCAAACCGATTGACATGAAAAGGCCAGCTGAAACGGCGACACCAAACGCCACCAAGCTGCGAGCAATAGTGAATGCCAAGACTGTCTCCAAATAACTTTGGCTTCTCTACTTCGAGAGGCCTGATCTACGTATGGCATTATTTGGCCAAGAACACTGAAATATGGTTAATTCTTTTGACATCGGAGCTTAGCAAGCTCTTGAAGGTCCAGGGAACCGTCCAAAATTGGGTTGATGATTTGCGAAAGCCATGCTATCAAGCCATCACTTGCCATCTTGATGGCTAACGGCTTTATATCCCATCGTAAAGGAGATCGGAATGGCCGAACCTCAGCTTTCTGTACGGAGCGCAAAAGCGCGTGATCTTGCTCACCGGCTTTCCCGCCGTGAAAACCGCTCGATAGCCGACATTGTCGAACGGGCCCTCGAATCGTATGAAATACGCGAAGCCGGAAGAGAGCCGGCTGCGTCCTTCTATGCCAGGCTTTCGCAGCAAAGCGGGACGGACATCGACCTTGAGGCCGTTATCAAGGAAGGCAGGCAGGTTCATAAGGGCATCGAGCTTTGATTTTTCTCGATACGAACATTGTTTCGGAAACTTTGAGAAAATCTCCCAATGAAGCCGTGATCGCATGGCTCGTCCGCCATGATGCTGAATTGGCTCTGCCGACGGTAACGATTGCCGAGATCGCTTTCGGTATCCAGAAGATCCGGCCTGATCAGCGAGCCGAACGCCTCGAGCAGGGACTGTCCGACTGGCGTCGTCGCTTTGCAGGCCGGATTTTTGGTCTGACCGAAGAGGCCGCTCTTGCTTATGGCGACATTTTGGGTTCGGCCGCTCGTCAGGGGCGCGGGATGTCAGCGCCGGATGGCATGATCGCCGCTATTGCACGGGTCAATGGTGGTCGACTTGCGACGCGAAATCTGGGCGATTTTGCGACCACGGGCCTTCAGTTGATCTCCCCATGGGAGTTTTGACATCTCGGAACATGCTTGGCGCTGTTACTCGAGTATCGACGCTTTTCAGGCCAATCGCATGAGCATTTCGTTAAGGTCGCCGATCTGCCGCAGCAGCGCGATCAGTTTATCCGTGTCGTCTTGACTGAGCCGGCCCGTTCCGCCGCTGCTCTGCCAAAGATGCTGAAATTCTTGGCTCGTCTTTAGCGCGATGCTCATGATTTCGATGATTTGCGCTCGATTTTCCCAGGTTGTAACGACCGTCGGTTGCTCCATTTCCATCGACATGTCCGGCTCGCGTTCCAGCAAAAACAATTCCTGATTCCTCTTGGGCGATAACGGTTTGGTTCGGATGGCGCCATCAAGCCTACGGGATGGGCCATCCCCGCGATGACTCAGGAGCATGGGTTTGACAGTCTCAGAACGATTGAAAATCAAACGATTGGCTAGCGGGTGTGGGGCGGACACGTTAGCCAATCGGCGAACCCTCCTTGGAATCACCCGAAGCAGAATTCGCATGAACAATAAATGGGAAAATTTCCCATTTGTCAACGTGGGAGTGACAGCGTTTTCAGCGCGGACCCGGGCCCGGGCCTGGGGGCGGTGGCGGCGCAGGCGGCGGGGCGTCCTGCGTTGGCGGCCCCCCTCTGTCCGGAGCGGGAAAATCTCCCGGCCCGCCTCTGCCGAAAGGCGAATGATCGGGCGGCGGCCGATCCGAAGGGCCACCTGGCGGTCGCGAACCGAAGCCGTCCGGAATGCGCCCGTCGGGAAAGCCTGTCATTCTGCTTGAGTCCCGCACGCCGACATCGACGAAGCCATGACCATCAGGCGACAGCGGCATCGAGCCGAAAGGCGCGGAGCCTCTGGGTCCTACGCTCGGCCCGTCCTTATCCGTCGGCCGGAAGGTCTCGAGGTTGACGATGCCACGTTTGAGGCCCGGCACCACGGGTTCAGCCTGAATGCGCGTGATGATCAATCGATCGGCGACAGCCTTGAGACGCACGAGCGTTTGCTTGCCGGCCAGGTATCCATGCGTGCTTCCAAGCGAAAGGCCGCCGATCAGGACGCGATTGCTGCTCTTGACAGGGACGCCACGAACATGGGCGCCTTCGGAAACGGAGCGGGGCTCGATGCGCCGGGCAATGATCGCACCGTCAGGTTTGCGGATGCCGAACACGGCGACCCGCTTGCCTTTCCGCAGACCCTTCGTCGGCACACCCGTTGTGTCGATTGTTTGCCCCAATATGGTCATGCCGGTCTTGTCTATCCGGTCGATGCGGCCCTGGACTTCGCTGGCGATCGTGATGCGGGCGGCAAGCCCGCCCGTCAGCAGCACCCGGGCGACATGACCGACCTTCATCGCACGAGCGTGAACGCGTCGGCCGTCGATTTCGATCGGTGTCGTCGCGCTGAACGGTATGTGGATGTTGTTGACGATGATGCTTCCAAAGCCCTGGATGGTTCCGACGATGCCCGTTCCGCCGATGCCGTGATCTTCGTTCTCGCCGCCGCCCTGGATGGAAAGTCCAGACCCGCCGATTCCATGATCGCTGGTGCCCGTCGGCTGCGCGGCTGCAATCTTGGCCCCCAGGACTTGAAGCGCTATTCCGGCCAGCAGAAATTGCCTTCTCGAAATCGCCGACGGGGTCATTCGTCTGTCTCCGTCTTGGAGGCGGCGTCTGCCTGACGATCGGCCTCATCCTCCTCGGTCATGACATAGAGTCCAGCGATCCAGCGGCTGTTGCCTCCGAGGTCGTCCTTGATCGCCTGATGGGCGATCTTGTTGAGCTTCAGAAGCAGCGCCATCCCTTCCTGGCGTGCAATCTCGTCGAGCCGGGCCGCCAGCGCGGGGGATATCCCGTCGTAGTGAACCGCACGTTCGAAGTAGGGTGGAGGCTCGTTCATCAGGTTCATGACCGACGCCTGCACATGGTCACGGAGGTTGCGCGTAAAATAATGCCGGCGGGCTTCGTCACCGGCATTGGGGATGATGGATGAGAGATCGAGCTGAATCCAGCCGTTCTGATCGAGAACGACGATGCCTTTATCCAGCCAGTCGTCCAGGATGGAGCGGGGGTGGACGTCCTTGGTGATGTCGCTCACCAGGCTCTCGAATGACGGACCGCCGTCGCTGGAGGTCCGGGGCAGGGCGCTCGGCCGATCCTCCGCATCGCAATAAAACGGATCGGCGAGCCATCTGGCGAGAATGCGGCTTGTCTGCGAAACGCCGACGGTCAGGAAGGATGCCGCAAGCACCTGTCCGCGCAGCCGATTGACGTCCTTACGGTGAATGCCGGTCAGAAGCGAGATACGGCTATCCGTCTGGTTCTTGTTCGGCAGCGCGAATTCCTTCTCCGCAACCTCGATATAGAGGCGGCGAAGAACGGTCGAAAAAGAGATGAAGTTGAAGCCGGAGGCGAGTGCAAGCCTGACCAGCGGGCGAAGCACGCGGATCAGCATGGCCTGCAAGGTCTCTTCGGAGAACGGAAGCTTCGCGCGCGGCTTTGACATTAACAACACACTCGGTCTCTGAAAGACCATTGCCGGCAGACCTTCGACAATCGCCCTCGATCTCCCCTATGGCAAAGCCCACATTGCCGCAACGGAGAAGCCACTTGCAAGATCAGCCCATGCCATGCTTCCTGGCGGCGCGGCCGTGATCGTGCCGCCATTCGGAAGATATTTTGCGCCTTCTGTCAATGCGTTACCGGATGCGGCTCCGGTGACAGCACTGCGCCATGGCGCCAGTCGATCAGCCGGTCGATGCGCGCAATCTTGTGGAAAACCTCGAATACGTCGAATGACGTGCCTTTCTCGATGTGGGCTGCCAGCAGCTCGCAAAGCTCAAATATTTCAGGGGGCGTACCCGTCATCTCGACGCCGTCATCTGTGAAGACACCCGATCGCGGCCATGCCCGCGTCTGTTGCTCGTCGAGTTTGCTGCCGACGAAGGGGATCGTATCGATAATGCCGGAAGCAAGCGCGAAGGCCGCTTCCGCCACGATTTCGGAACACGTCGTGTTGGGCTCCCTCGCTAAGGCCGGTATTTGCATCCGCTTGAATTCCCGCATTTTTCAATCCGTCAGAGATAGTTGACCAGGCTCAGGCTCTGGAGTTTCGAGACGAGCGTGTAGGCCGTTTCCAGTTGCGTCTGCAGCTGGTTGACGAGCGTCGAAGCCTCATAGGTATCCACGCCCTGGAGATCGACGAGGTTTCCCTGAAGCAGAGTGGATTGAGCGTCGAGGGCGTCATTTGCCTTTTCGAGCCGCTCCTGCGCGAGACCGAGTTCGCTTTGCTGCGTCACGATCCCGGAGGTCGCCTGCGCCGCATAGGCGATCGCCTTGGATGCGACGGTGCTCTGTGCGTCGGAGCTGAGATCCTGGCCGAAAAGGGCGGAGACGACGACGCATGCCAGCGCGAGACAACGCATGCCTTCGGAATTGGCGTTGGTCGACGAGGTGATGGTTTCCGATCGGCTGATCCGGCTCGTCATGTCGGTGCTGGAAGCGGTCGACCAGCCGTCGGAAGTGTCCGTCCAGGCGCTCTCGGAGAACATCGGCTCGACCGTGTCGGTGATGAAGCTGCCGATTTCCTCGCCTGTCAACTCGTTGACGTCTTTTCCGAGACCGGTTGCATAATCGTTCAGAGCCGAAACGATTGTATCCGAGACCGCCGAGGATTGATCGCTCAGAGGCTGGCTGTCGAGGTTCGTTCCGCCAAACAGGAACTCGCCATTGACCGACGTGTTTGCCGTCGAGACCAACTGCGAAATCGTGGCGCCCGCCGTCTGCAGGGCAACGGCGATGCTTGTCGTATCCTGGCTCGCCTGGAGCGCGGTCAGGTTCGAGACCAGGCTGTCGCCGGCATCCTTGAGGCTCGAAAGGGCGGTTTGCGATGCGTCCATTCGCAATTCGACGACGGCATTGCTCGCCTTGAACGAGGCGGCCTGGGCGATAGCGCTGGTGAGATTGATCGACTTTGCAGCGCCGTTGCCGAGGGATACGCCGATATCGGCGTAGGTTCCGGTCGTTGCTTCCGTCGAGGCCTGCTGCAGCTTGTTTTGGGACTGGCTGATGGTGAGCCGCAAAACATTCTGCATCGCTGATGATGAGACAAAAGATGCTTTCATGACTAGCTCGCTATGTCGAGGAGCGACTGGAACATCTCGTCGATGACGTTCAGGATCTTCGTCGCCGCTTTGTAGGATTGTTCGATGTCGAGAAGCAGCGTCAGTTCCTCGTCGAGGTTGACGCCGGTTTCGTTGGAATAGGCCTCGTCGGAGCGTGACAAGGCCGCAGCCGTTGTTTCGGAGGCCGACGTTGCATCGCTTCGATATTGTTCGAGCCAGCCGATGGAGGCGCTGGCGTAGTCCGTCAGGCTTTGTGACGTGGAGAGTCCTGCGTCGGAAGAGAACGAGCGCTGTTCCGTCAGCGCCTGATACAGGGCGTCGAGATTGTCCGAGAAGCCRCTGTCTCCTGCGGTGTTGAGATCGGTGATGCCGCTGATGGAGCCATCGCGCAGCTTCGTCG
>NZ_JBFTQY010000076.1:0-29075 GCF_056399245.1 Rhizobium sp. 01N447_2 | reverse complement strand
GAGCACGTCTGACAACAGGATAAACTCCTGTCGCCATTCATTGCACGTCTGCCCGGTACGGGTGAGAAAGAAGATCGCCTCCATCCACTCGTCCTGCGTCGGCTCAAGCTCCTTTACTGCCTCATGTAGCTTGCGCGTGACGACCTCCATCACCCGCTTCAGGCGCTCGTCCCTGGCTTGAGCGTTGCGGCTCGTGACCACCTCCACGGAATTTTCTTCGGTGAAATAGCCCTTTTCTTCGGAGCTCATAGTGCACCTCACAGAGAAAGAATTGTTTTCAAAACCCGGCGTAGCTCCGCTTCCGGATCAGCCGTCACGGCGTCCGCGCGCCACGCGACATGATGGTCGGGCCGCACGAGCAACACGCCTGAATCCCGGATTTCGCGGGCCCGCGCCCAGTCACCGTTCAGATCCTGCCACGTCTGTCGCGGTCCGATCCGATGCGTGGCGATCGGCAGCCCTAGCTCCTTCGAAAGCGTCTTTGCCGCTGCAATCCAGCCGTCGCCCCCGATGCCCGTCAGCACCGTGAAAACGCCGTGGCCCGTCAGATCAAGGCTGGACACCTTTTTTCCATCGGCGCCGAAGAGCCAGGCGTGGGGAAGCCGCGCACCCGGCCAAGTCGTCGGCTGGAAGTGCAGCTCAGGGTCCCTCTCGAAAGCGGGTTCCGGTTGCCCCTCCTTCACCACGGCGTTCGAGGCGTAGCGGTGGTTCATCTCGACGCCGTGCGCGTCGAATTCGTAGACCTTGTTCGCGATCGCAGTCCGGATTGCCGCGCGCTGCGCTTCGGACTCTGCCGTGTCATTGCAGCGCGCGTCCATGTTCTGCTGCATCTTCACCGGATCAACCGAGTCAAGCAGGCCGAGCGCCTTGAAAATAGGGCCGAATTCTTCGATCGACTTGTTGGCGCGGGTGACGATTTGCTTGGCGACTGGCGCGCGCTCGGCCTGGTAGCTGTCGAGGAGCTCAGGACCAGCTTGACCTTTCAGCACCATCGCAAGCTTCCATGAAAGATTGAACGCGTCCTGAATCGAGGTGTTGGAGCCCAGGCCGTTTGACGGCGGATGTCGATGCGTTGCGTCGCCCATGCAGAAGACGCGGCCGTTCGATATCGTCGTCGCGTACATATTGTTGACGGTCCACGTCGAGACCGACTTTATCTTCGGCTCGATGTCATCGACGCCCACGAGCTCGCGCACGACCTTCGTGGCGAAGGCGTCGTCGACCTGCGGTGCGGGCTGGTTGATATCGTATCCCCAGACGATCAGCCACTCGTTCCACGGGCGAACCATGCGCACGAGACCCATGCCGATGCCCCCGACGTCGGCGCCTGGCTGCAATACCCAATAGAGCACGGAAGGGCGATGGGCGACGTAGCGCGACAGGTCGGCCTCGAACAGGATGTTCATCGATCCGGCAACGCCCATCTTGCCTTCGAATCTCAGGCCAGCATGTTCGGCGACCTTGGAGTTCCCGCCATCCGCGCCGATCAGGAATTTGGAGTGAATGGTCAGCTCCCTGCCCGTCAATTTATCGACGCAGGTCGTCGTGACCCCATCGGCGTCTTGAACATGGCTTTTGTATTCGGTCGACATTCGCGGCTGCGCGCCGCGAGAACAGGCGGTCTTGAATAGCAACGGCTCCATGTATGTCTGAGGCAGGTCGTTCATCCGGCTCGGCGACGAGAGAAGATGTTCGGCGCGGGACAGTGGGTGGTTGCCCCAGCTTTTCATGCGGCCGATCTCCTCCCCGGTCAGCGAGGTGCAAAAGACGTTCTCGCCCATCAGATCCTGCTCGGCGGCGAACATGTAAGCTTCGTCCTCGACGTCGCGGCCAAGATCGCGCAGCACCTCCATCGTGCGCTGGTTGGTGATATGCGCGCGCGGCGTGTTCGCCAGCCAGCGATAGCGGTTGATCACCAGCGGTTCGAGGCCGTGTGTCGCGAGCAACGCGGCTGTCGCCGAACCGGCCGGGCCTGTGCCAATGATCAATACGTCGGTTTTGATGTCAGCCATGTGGCMCTCCCATTTCATATTCTGAAGATCCGTCCTTTAGGCGACGGCGGACCGGAAAAAGTTCCCAACCAGTGCGGTCGGATATCAGTCCCCAGACGCCGCGAGGCGCAAAGAGCATTGTAACGATGGCCAGTGCGCCGAGCGCCAGAAGATACCAGGAACCGAAGCTCGAAAACGCGTTCTGCAATACGAAGAAGACAAGCACACCCAGGATCGGACCCTCAATTGTGCCGATACCGCCGATGACGACGATGAAGATGACGTAGGCCGTCCAGTCGGTGAGCGAGAAGGCCGCGTCGGGCGATATCCGAGCCTTCTGCAGATAGATGAGCGCGCCGACCACTCCCGTGATGAAGGCCGTCAGGAGATAGATCAGTGTCTTCAGCCACTGTGCGTCGACGCCAAGGGCACGTGCCGCCGTCTCGTTGTCGCGGACGGCCGCAAGCCCCAGCCCATGCTTGCTGCAAAGCAGTTTGTAGACGAAGATGATCGTCGCCGACGCCAGCACGAGCGCCATCCAGTAGGCCAATGCATCAGCGGCGACGGACGAGCGCATGCCGAACCAGTCGCTGAGTGCGGCGGCGCCCAGCATGTCCCGCGTCGCATCTCGCGGCATGGACGTCCCTGTTCCGCCCCCAAGGGTCTTCCATTGCGCAACGAGCAGCCGCCCGACTTCGGCAATCACCCAGGTACCGATCGCAAAGTACGGCCCATAGAGGCGGAAGGCGAAGAAGGCTGTCGGCACCGCGACAGCGGCTGCGATGAGGCCGGCAAGCAGGACCGCCAGAACTGGATCCATTCCAGTCAGGATAACCAAGCCGAATAAGGCGTAGGCGCCACATCCGACGAAAAGTTGCTGCCCGACCGAGATGAGGCCGGCATAACCAGCGAGAAGATTCCAGCTTTGGGCCAGCGTTAGCATGGTCAGGATGAAAAAGAGGTCCTGTATGACGCCACGCGAGACGACGAACGGAGCGAAGATCATGAGGGCCGCCGCCAGGAAGAGGAACATTGTGAAGATTCGGGAGACAGTCGTCCTCGTCTCGATGCGCCAGCGAGCCGTTCGTTCATTGGTCATGGCTTGAAAACCCGTGGTCATGGCGCGCCTCAGTCGACGGCCCGCGGAAAAAGACCGCGCGGACGAAAAAGCAGCACGAGAAGAAAGGCGACGTGCCCGGCAAGAATTTGCCATTCGGGATTGACCGCAGCGCCGATCGTCTGCGCAAGGCCCAAGATCACACCTCCCGCGAGCGTGCCCCAAAGCGAGCCGAGGCCGCCGATGATCACTGCTTCGAAGGCATAGATCAATCGGGCGGGTCCGGCGGTCGGATCGAAGTTCGCTCTCATGCCGAGGTAGAGCGCAGCAACGGTCACGATCATCATCGCCAGTCCGGTAGCGACAGCGAAGATCGAATTTGGCCGAATGCCCATCAGGCTTGCGGTCACCACGTCGTCGGACGTGGCCCGAAATGCCCGGCCAAGAGCGGTCCGGTAGATGAGCTGATTCAGGGCCAAGATAATGAGCACGGCCGAGGCGAAGGTCAGCAACGGCATCAGTCCGGCGTTGACACTTCCGAGCTGCACCGAGGCCGTTTCAAGCGAGCCCGCCGAAACTCGCCTGCTGTCGGCCGTGAACGCTTCCAAAAGACCATTCTGGATCACGATCGAAAGGCCGAACGTCACCAGCAGCGGTGGCAGGACGTCTTTGCTGAGCGTGCGATTGAGAAGATAATATTGGAGCACCCAGCCTAGCCCGAACATCAATGGCGCCGCTATCAATGCCGCGACAAACGGATTGAGCCCAAAAGATGACACGATGAGCATTATCAGGAACGCGGCAAGGACGATCAGGTCGCCGTGGGCCAGATTGACGAGCCGCATGATGCCGAAGACAAGGCTCAAGCCAGCCGCGAATAGGGCATATAGTCCGCCGAGCAGTATTCCCTGGAGAAGCGTATCAAGCCAGTTCATGGGTCCCCGCTCCAAAATAGGCTGCATGGATGTCCGCACGATCGAGTTCGGAGGGACGGCCGGTCAGGGTGATGYGGCCTTCCATCATGCAATAAATCCGGTCGGCGACCTTTAGAGCCTGCACGATGTCCTGTTCGACGATGATGATCGCGGCGCCCGATGCCTTGATCTTCGCGAAGGCGGCGTAGATATCCTTGATCACCACCGGCGCCAGACCGAGGCTGAGTTCGTCGCAGAGCAGGACGTCTGGGTTCGACATGAGGGCCCGACCGATCGCGACCATCTGCTGCTGGCCGCCAGAGAGGGCCGTTGCAGGATTGCGTCGCCGCTCTTTCAGAATGGGGAAAAGCGCGTAGATGCTTTCCAGGGTCCACGGTCCGGCCACCACCTGGCGGCCGTAGCTGCCGATCAGCAGGTTCTCCTCTACGGTCAATGACGGAAACAGCCTGCGGCCCTCCGGCACCAGCGCGATCCCGCGGCGCACCACATCCGGTGCTCCCAGCGCACCGATCGGCTCGCCGCGATGGAGGACCATCTCCGCGCTGTTGGCAATCACACCGGCGAGGGAGCGCATCAAGGTCGATTTGCCAGCGCCGTTGGCGCCGATCACGGCGATGGTCTCGCCGACCTCGAGCCGGATATCGACCCCGAAGACGGCCTGGAAGTCGCCGTAGAAGGCCGTAAGACCTCGTGTTTCGACAAGGCTTGCCATCAGACCTCCATCCCGAGATAGATTTCGCGGACGTCGCTCGACGCCATGATCGCATCGGCTGCGCCGATGCCGATCACGCGACCGAAGTTCAAGACCAGCAATCGCTCGGCGACGGCGGTCAGGGCGTGCAGCACATGCTCGATCCAGATGATCGCGACGCCGCGCTGGTGGACGCGTTTGATCGTCGCCACCAACTGCCGACACTCTCCCTCCGTCAGTCCTCCAGCGATTTCGTCGAGAAGCAGAAGCTTGGGTTGCGTGGCGAGCGCGCGCGCAAGCTCCAATCGTTTGCGTTCAAGAAGGGAAAGGGAGCCTGCGGGGACATTCGCCTTTGCGATTAGGCCTGTCTCCACCAGGATGTCGGCACAGAGATCGACGACATGGGCTTCCGCCTGGCGCGTTCCGAAAGCGCCTGCGACCAATAGATTTTCATAGGCGGTCAGGCGCTCGAAAGGCTGCGGTATCTGAAAGGTGCGTCCCATGCCCGCAAGGCAGCGCTGCATCGGGGGCGTATGGGTCACATCGCGGCCGTCGAATTGGATTGAACCACCGGCCACCTTGAGGTTGCCGTTGATGAGATTGAAGAGTGTCGATTTTCCAGCACCGTTCGGTCCGATGACGCCGAGCGCCTCTCCCGGCTCCACCGAAAAGGAAACCCCTTCGGCGACGATAAGCGCGCCGAAGGACTTCGATACACTTTTAAGTTCGAGAATGGGCATCGGTCCTCCTCCGATCAGTTCCGCCCGGCTCGGGCGCCGGGCAGAGCTTTAGCCTTAGGCCAAAACTTCGAGCTTACCGCCCAGCGGCACATTGGGCGCCAGCCCGTTTTCGACGACGACGAGATCGTAGCCGCCGCCCGACTTCAGGCGCCACTGGCCGCCGACGAGAGGCGTCTTGGCAACATTCTTCTGCGCAAATGGCGGAAGCTTCTCGTTGCCCCACGCGATCGGCCCGACAAGTGTATCGAGCTTGGTCTCCCCTATGGCCTTGGCAACAGCGTCGCCGTCGCCAACCCCTCCCGCTCGCTTCATCACGTCGACGGCGATCTCGAACAACGCGTGGGCGAAGCCGATAGGTTGTGTCCATGGGCGGCCGGTCGACTTGGTGAATGCGTTGGCGACGGTGACTGCCGTCTCGCCTGTCAGTGACGATGTGAAGGGATGGCTGGGCGTCCACCAGACTTCCGTGGACAGGTTATGACCGGCATCGCCCAACGCTTCGACCGTCTGCGGAAAGAGCAGCGCCTTGCCGATCGAGGCGATTTTCGGTTTCAATCCCTGCTGTTTCGCCTGGTTCCAGAAGGTGGTGAGATCCGGCGGGATCATCACGCCGGTAAGGATGTCGGTACCCGCCTGCTTGAAGGCGTTGATCTGCGCGGAGAAGTCGTCCGTCAGGTTCTGGTAGCGGCCGGTGTCAGTCAGTCCGTAACCCAGTTTTTCCAGGACTGGCGGAAACCCCACCACCTTATCGCCCCACGCGTTGCCGTCGCCGTCGTTGGGGAAGAGCCCGCCGACCTTCTTATTGGTGTCGATCTGACCCCACATGCCCGTGAAGACGGCAATGATATCCTCAAGCCCCCAGAAGAAGTGGTAGGCATAGTCAAATGGCTTCCATGATGAGGGATCGCCGGGATTGCCCTGCTGGCCGATGAACCACGGCTGCCAAGGAGCCACCGTGGAAATGCAAGGCATTTGCTCGCCTTCGCAGGTCGTCGAAACCGGGTTGGTCGTTTCCGGCGTGGAAGAAACCAGCATCAGATTGACCTGGTCGTCGACGATAAGCTCCTTTGCGACCTCGGCCGCGCGGTTAGGATTGGACTGGCTATCCTTGACCACAACCTCATAGGTCAGGCCGAGCTTCTTTGTCGTCGCCAGGAACGAATCGATGACGAATTTGTCGGCCTCGCCAAAGGCGGCAAGCGGGCCGGTTTGCGGGCTGACGTAGCCAAGCTTGATGGCCGCGTTCTGGGCGATCGCCGGAGCGGCAAGGCTGGACGTCGCTATGATGGCCCCGCCGGTCGCCGTTGTTTTCAGAAAATCGCGTCTCGTGAACATGCTTCCTCCCATTGTCCCTCTCCTCCCAAAGAGCGCGCCGTCCGGCGTGCCAAGTTTCAGTCTTCCGGACGTCGTCCCTCCCAGGCGTCCTGAAGAAGCTTCCTGATCGATTGACGGTCTATCGGCCGAGGGTTCCAGTACGGATTTTCGACAGCGATCGACGCGGCGCGGTCTAGATCGGCCTCCGTCATTCCGAAATCCTTGAGTGACATCGGCGCACCGATCTGCTTGGAAAAATCCCAAAGACCGCCACCGATCGAGCCGCCGAATATCGCCGCGGCCTGGGAAAGCTCTGCAGCTGCCGCCGCTGCATTGAAAGCCGCGGTATGCGGCAGCATGACAGCATGTGTTTCTGCATGCGGCGTATCGAAAGAACCGCCAAGCGTGTGGCAGATCTTGTGATGCAGCGCCATCCCGACGGCACCAAGGACCGTGCCGCAAAGCCAGGCGCCGTAGAGCGCGTCGCTGCGGGCGTCCGTGTCGTTCGGTGACGTCACGATCTTCGGCAGGCTCAGTTTGAACGCCCGCAGGCCTTCAAGCGCCATGAGCGTCGAGATCGGATTGCGATCGCGGGCATAAAGACCTTCCAATGCATGGGCCATTGCGTTCAGCCCGCTTGTCGCGCTCATCGCGACAGGCAACCCCAGGGTAAGAGACGGATCGTAGATCACGATCTCCGGCAAGATCTTCGCGTCGCGCACCGTCGTCTTCCGACCGCCTTCGGTTTGGCCAAGAATTGGCGTCACCTCCGACCCGGCATAGGTCGTCGGCACGACGATCTGAAAGATGTCGTTGCGATAGGCGATCGCCTTGCCAAGCCCGGTGGTCGATCCCCCACCGAGCGAGACGACGCAGTCGGCAGCCGTATCGAGCACCACCTTCATGGCAGCCTCGGTCACCTCCACGGGCGTGTGCATGACCGCCCCAGAGAAGACGCCGCAGGCCTGTTCGCCAATCTTATTGGCCAGCTCTTCCGCGTCCGCCTTCTGGTGCGGGGTCGAGAGCACAAGCGCGCGCTTGCGCCCAGCCTTTGCGATCCATGCACCGACACTGCCAATGCTGTCGTTGCCGAAAACGATCTGGGCGGGACTGCCTGCGTAGCAGAACGGCCGCGTCATCCCTGCCTCCCCGGTCTTGCGCGAACCATCACAAAGGTCAGGTCGACCGACCTGCCCCGCCGACCGTCGACCTGTGCATGTTCGAACCGCGCAACGAGGTCCGGTCGGACACCGAAAAGGGCATCCTCCGCAAGACGCGGATCACTTGAATCGTAGATGTGCGTCGTAATCGTTTCGAACCCTTTCGCTCTGACAACGAACTGAAGATGAGCCGGACGATGCAGCGGATAGCCAGCACCCTTCAGCAGACGGCCAACGGGCCCGTCGTCCGGCACGCCGTAGCCGGCGGGCATCACCGAGCGATACATGACGCAGCCTTTCGTGTCGGTCCTGAACAGTCCGCGTAGATTGTGCTCTGGTTGGAGATCCGGTTGCTGGTTTTCGTAGAAGCCCTCGGCGTTGGCCTGCCACGTCACAACCTCGGCACCCCCGATGGGAAGCCCGTCGAGATCCTGCACGCGCACGGAGACGCGTAGGGGCTCCCCCTTTCCATCGACCGAGATTGAGGCTCCGGATGAACGCTCAGGGGCGTCGTCCCGATAGAAGGGCCCGCGGATTGTATTCGGCGTCGCGCCCTTCTGTCGACGTGAGTTGATTTCTTCCACCAGCGCGGAAGCGCCGATGAGGTCCGAAAGCAGCACCCATTCCTGACGGCGCTCGTCAGAGGCGTGCCCGACTTCGGTCAGAAACTGGATGACCTTGCGCCACTCGTCCGGGCTCGGGCGGAACTCCTTGATGAGGTCATGAACATGCGTCACGGCCGCAGCGATCAGGTGGGCCAATTTGCCGTTCCGGTTCGCGCTGAAGCGTTCGGCAAAGGCTTCGGATGATGTGGCCTCGTCGAATGTGAGCGCCCTGGCACTCCCTGTCATCATCGTCTCCTCCCGATCGACATATGAGAAGCCTAGCACGATGGAAGTCGAGCGTTGATGATTTTGCAGAGGATCAGTATAACAGATTGTTATGAAGATCGACGAACGTCACCTCATACAGCTTGCGGCCGTGRTCAAAGCTGGCGGCGTCACGGAAGGTGCGGCTTTGCTGGGTCTGGCCCAGCCGGCAATGTCCCGAGCGCTCTCGATGCTGGAAAAGCGGGTGGGCGAACCTCTTTTCGTTAAAGGGCGCAGGCCACTGCAGGCGACGCCGTTCGGGCTGTCGCTGGCGGAGCACGGCCTGGTCATGCTCGCCGCGTCTCGAAAAGCCTCCGACCTCGTCGACAGTTTCCGAATGGGGAGGAGCGGCGTCGTCCGCGTCGGTGGCACGCCCTTTTTCATGGACGCTCTGATCGCGCAGTTCTGCGCCGAGTTCCAACAGACACATCCCGACGTGCGGGTCGAACAGAGCTACGGCTATCTTCCCGATCTCCGCGCAGCCCTCAAGGCCGACCAGATCGACCTGGCCGTCTGCCCGATCGACATCCTCGAAGAAGGCTCCGGCCTAGAGTTCCAGCAGATACTGCCAGGTCGGAATGTCATCGCCTGCCGCTCGACGCACCCCCTCCTCATGAAACGGCGCCCGCGGCCGGGCGAGCTTCTCGACTACCCCTGGGTGGCGCCCCCGCCAGGCAGTCCCCTGCTCGCCGATCTTCGGGCGCTTCTACTGTCCTTCGGAGCGACCGAAATTAAGATACGCTACTCCGGCGGCTCGCTTATGGGCGTCATCAACTACCTCAAAGCGGCCGACGCCTTGACCATTATGCCGCACAGCGTCGTCTTCGCGTTGAGAAAGGAGAAGGCGATCACCGCTCTTCCTGTCAACATTCCGCATCCTGAACGAGCTCTTGCCATACTGACGCGAACTGATGCTCCTCGCGCTCCAGCGGTCGATCACTTCGCCGAGTTTGTCAGGTCCGGCTTCGAGAGCTTGCGCCACCTGATCAAGCGTCATGAGGAAGCCGTCGTCTGGGGCAACTAGCGGGCAGCAGCCTGCGATGAAGACGCGCTTCGCTAACGACCGAAATATGGGATGCACGGGGCGCTACGCGGCACTTCAGATTCTCGAACGTTCCCACCGCCGTCCGCAGCACCATGGTGCTGGTAACATAACTGGCGCTTTTCCCTCGACGAACACTTAGTGCGGCTCGTCGAGGGAGATTTGTTCGCCTAGAAGCGACGTGGTCCTTCGGGCTTGTTTCCGACGATGGTGTCGATCCGGTCCAAAACGTCAGACGCCATCTTTTGCCTGTGTGAGAGGGCCGCGAGATTGTCCTGCAGCTGGCTGGCGCGCGATGCTCCAAGAATGACGGTCGAGACGTTCCGATTGGCAAGGCACCACAAAAGGGCGAGATGCGTGATCGACATGCCGATCTCGTCCGCGAGCTTTGCGAGCTCGCCGACTTGTCTGAGCTGGGCGCGGCCGGCATCACTGGACCACTTCTCCTTCAGCCATTCGTAGCCCGGCAGGTTCATCCGACTATCGGCCGGAACACCGTCGTTGTATTTGCCGGTCAGAACGCCCKAGGCGAGCGGCGACCAGATCGTGGTGCCAAGGCCCATCAGGTCATAGAGCGGCAGATAGTCAGACTCGACCTTCTGGCGCTCGAAGATGTTGTACTGCGGCTGTTCCATGGTCGGCGGCGTGATGCGCAAGTCCCGAGCCACGGCGTAGGCTTCCGTCAATTGCTGCGCGGACCATTCCGACGTGCCCCAGTAGAGCACCTTGCCCTGGGCGACGAGATCATGCATCGCCCGGACCGTTTCCTCGATCGGCGTGTCGATATCCGGGCGGTGGCAGAAGAAAAGGTCGAGGTAGTCGACCTGAAGCCGCTTGAGCGCTGCATGGCAGGCGTCGGTCACATGCTTGCGCGACAGGCCGCGCTGTGTCGGCTTCTGGCCTCCCCAGAAGACCTTGCTGGAGACGACGAAGCTGTCACGGCTCCAGCCAAGCCTGCTGAGTGCCTCGCCCATCACGATCTCGGACTTGCCGCTCTCGTATCCTTCAGCATTGTCGAAGAAGTTCACCCCGTTGTCGTAGGCAAGCTTCATGAGGTCGACGGCGTCGCCTCCATTGACCTGCTTGCCGAACGTGACCCATGAGCCGAAGGAGAACTCGCTCACTTTCAGGCCCGACTTTCCCAAACGTCGATATTCCATCATGCAACTCCCGCAAGTTATGAATAGGTACCGGCCGGTCACCGGGGTCGGTGTCGCCCGATTGATCAACGACCGATTGGCGTAATCTATGGCATGAGCAACGATATGCGAGGCTCAGCTATCGGTTCTCATACCCTCTTTTGTGACGAGACGCCGAATCCAAAGAAAAGGGCGCTCCACGACATCAGTCGGAGCGCCCGTGGCATGCGATCGACGACGTTTGCGGCGGAGGTCGACAGCAGCAACGGCAGAATGATGAGATTCGGAACGGATAGGCAACATGCGATTGGCATCTGCGACGTTATCGCCCGTTGATTGATCGTGTCGTCCACCGGATATCCACAGCCTATCCACAGGCACGGCGGCGGCGACAGCAACAACTTCAATGACATTCGCCTGGCGGCAAAACACTCCTCACAAATGCTTATGTGACTGTGGGATGACACCGCATTTTTGTTTGTCTCTTCGGATACAAACCGTGGCCTGGCTCAGATAGGCTCAGCGCTCCTCCCGACCGTGGCGGCGGACGCCGGGAGGGGTGGGCGGTGGGCAACATGAGGGCCCGCCGCCTTCTTTTAACCGCGCCCCCGGCCCGGCCAGTTCACACGTATAGTTTGACAATTCCCTTGGCTTCCAGGGCCTCGACCGACCTCCGGCGAGATACGCCCTGGCGATGTCATCGACGTCGACCTTCCCAAGGCGCCTCACCGAAAACTCGAGGCGGTCTAACGTCCACTAGTTCTGTGGGCCACTCTCACGGACAACCAAGTCGTTGAAAGGCAATTCGCGCGTCCTCCAACCGCCAGCCCTTTACCACGCGCATTGCTAGCCTGACGGCGTGGCGGCCGGTGTTGCCGATGAACTCCTGCGTGCTGTCAACTCATTGCCGCAGGTGCGCCGACGATCCGTGCGGCGGCCTGGAAGCCCGCGTAATCCGATGCCAATCCTTTGGACCTTCCGGCGCCACTTCAACGCTTTAGCCGCCAGAATCCGGCCCAACGTTGACTTACCCGGCAAATGAATGTTTGCCATTTCTTGTTTTGCAGTGCACAATATTTGCTGCTAACAGGACTTGAGCGGTGAGAATTTGTATCTACAAATCAGATGAAGCTCCTGAAGTAACGCTGTTTTTGCGAGAAGGCGTACCGGTGCCTGCACATCCGAAGGGCCAAAAGTGGCGGCACTTAAAAGCGGTTGTTGGCGAAGAGGTAAGGGCGGACCTTCTGACACAAATAGAGATCGGCAATGGATGTCTTTTTGTCAATCTTGGGGCATCCCCGAAGCACTGATCTAGGATGCCGCGGTGAACGCTGTTCACCCGACATGGAAATATACTCGCTCATTATCGTACCCGCCCCCAGATCGCCAATCGGCTGTCTTTCCAGCAGAATGCCGATAGCGGCGCCCTTCGATAGGCGATCACCTCCTCACGCTCATCGTCTCCCACGGCTTCGCTGATCGGCGGCTCGCGCATCCCGCACTCCATACCTCAGCTTTCAGACTGGCAGCCGCGCCGCCGATGTTCTTATTATGTTCGCGTGAGTCAATAATCAATCTGGGTGAATTGCTTTTTAAGGCTTTGCTGATGAACTGCCATCATGACAAAGCCGCCCCGCAAGCCGTCCGAGCCGATGCTCGGTGAAGCCTACGAGCAGCTCCGCAGCCGGCCGCGCCGGCGGCGAGATCCCGCTCAGCCTAATCTTCCTCACGATCCGATGCCGGCGCATATCGCGCCGCGTCGGGCGGAAGGGAGACACGGTTTCATATGACGCACGACCCGGAATTGAATCAGGGCGAAGGTCAGCAACACCCGCAGCAGACGACCGACCGGGACATGGCTGCTCGCAACTACCTGAACCTCGACACCGCGATCTTGCTGGGGATCCTGTTCATTGCGATCGTCTTCAGATTCCACAAGATCACCTTGCCGCTGGTCGACGGCTTCAGCTGGCGCGAGATAAGCACTGCAATGATGGCCGACAATTTCCAGCAGCGCAGCTGGAACATCTTCTTTCCGGAGGTCAGCTGGACCGGGCCTGGGCCAAGCTATCAGGGCCGCGAGTTCCAGATCGTCAGCTATCTCACGGCCCTGCTCTACCAGCTCTTCGGCTGGCACGACTGGTTCGGCCGCATGGTTGCGGCCTTCTTCGGTCTGGTGACGGTGTTTTCGCTGCACCGGTTAACGGCGCTCTGCTGGGACGAGATTCACGCCCACGCGACCGCACTTGCCTACGCGCTGATGCCGGCGGCGATCATGATCGACAGCTCGTTTCTTCCCGACCCCGCGATGCTGGCCTTGGTGACTCTTGGCGTCTGGCTGTTCGCCAAATACTGGGCCGGCGGCAGCGGCTGGCTCTTGCCACTCGCCACGGTCTGCTTCTCGCTCGGCGTGCTGTCAAAGCCACCAGGCATCGCTGCCGGCGCCGTCATCTTCTATCTGATGGTCTGCTGGATTCTGGAGAAGAAGCGAAAGCAGGCGGCCTGGGTTTTCCTGTCGGGGCTTTTGAGCCTGGCCATCATTGGCGCTTATTTCAGCTGGGCGATTTATCTCGGCCGCAGCTATCCGCCGTTTCATGTCGCCGGTAGCGGCGGCTATATCTGGGATTACGGCTTCTGGACATATGTCAGGGACAGGTTCTACTTCGAATCCTTATCGAACACCTCCGTCTTGTGGTTCTACGGCTATCCGTTCCTGGTGCTGCTCGCGGTCGGCTTGTGGATGCCGCCCAGCCCTGCCAAAGACCCGAAACAACGCACCCTTTCGGCCATTCCCTATGTGTGGCTGGCTGCGGCCATGATCGTCTACCTGGCGGCCGCGGGTGAGATAACCAGTAATGTGTGGAACTTCCACATCTTCCATGTACCTGTCGCGATGTTCTGCGGCCACGGCGCGCTTCTTCTGGCAACGCTTGCATCGCGGAGTATTCTAACGCCGGCGGTGGTGCTTCGCTCGATCTGCATCGTGGCCGTCGCGCTTGCCTGGTCGACCTTGCCCCTCGTCAGGACGATGAAGAAGCCAATCGCCATGAAGGGCAAGCTGCTTGGCGAGGAACTGGCGCGGTTGGCGCAACCGGGCGATCTCGTCGTCGCCATCGCCCCCGAGGTCGGCGATCCCGTCGCAGTCTACTACAGCAGGGCGCGCGGCTGGGTGTTCCCGCCTGGCGGAGGCGATGTCGAATGGTCGAAATTCGTCGCGGATGACGCCACCGCGATCGCACAGCTCGAGGAATTGCGCGCGCAGGGAGCGGATTTGTTCGGCGCGGCCAAGAACGCCGTCGACAAGCAGGACCGGCTATTCGTCGAGCATCATGATGGGGTCATCGACTATCTGGACAAGACCGCAACCAAGCTTGTGGATTCGGATGATTTGCTGGTCTATAGGATCACCCGCCCATGAGATCGCGACAGTCCAGGGCCATCGGCCTGGGACAGGATATGGCCTCGACGGTTCGAGAGAAAAGGGAGTTCGGTATCTCGCATTGCGTATTGCCTTACCACGACCGGATCAATGCTGATCCGGTCGCAGAACCACAGTGCGCCGTTTATTTGTTGGACGCAGCGTCTTCGATGACCTTCGCGACTTTATCGGGATGAGAGACCATCACGACGTGAGACGCGCCTTTAACCACAACCGTCTCTTTAGAACCCGCTCGTTCCGCCATCCATCCTAGCGCCTTTGGCGGTATGTTTTTATCCGCGTCACCATAGACGAACCAAGACGGGATCTTCTTCCAGCTCGCCACAGTCGAGGCCTCGCCAAGAGCCTTATCGGTGATTGGGCGCTGTGTTGCGGCCATCAGCTTGCCCTCCGCCTTGGATACATCCGCAGCGAATTGATCGTGAAACGCGCTCTGCTTGATGTACAGGTCCTTTACTCCACCATCCAACGGGACGGGTTCCGCAAGGGTCGGTGCGAGCGTGCTTCCGGGAAACTTGCCCGAAAGCACGAGGGCCGTTTCCCCAACATCGGGCGCGAACGCCGCGACGAAGACGAGCGATTTGACATTGGCGCTGCCTGCTGCTGCCTCGTTGATCACTGCGCCACCGTAGGAATGGCCGACGAGAACGACGTCAGTCTTCAATCCTGCAACCACTTTGCCTACGTAATCGCCATCGGACGTTACACTTCGAAGCGGATTAGCGACCGCCACCACCGGATAACCATCTTTTTCGAGACGTGTGATCACGCCATTCCAACTGGAGGCGTCGGCAAATGCGCCATGCACAAGGACGACCGTCGGCTTTTCGGCCGCGTGGGCGTTCAAGAGGCCACCTGCGGTGATCGCGGCAGCGGCGACAAATATCTTCAACATAGTCAAACTCCCTTTGTATCGCACCCGATTACTTAGCGCACAATCTTTCAGAAAACAAGTCTTGGAATTCCCGTTCACCTCGATTTGAAGATTGCGGTGAGCCATTGAGGCTGCACGTTGCTCAGACCAGACCCGGCAACGATGCCGGTCCTTCGCCGCATCCGGCTCTTACTCTAGGAAACTGTTGCGATTCCACTGGGCCGCGCCATTTGGCACATTCAAAGGCGCCAGGGCTCCAATCGAAGTGGGGTGAAAGTTCAGCGGCAGGTCAATTTTAAATCCCTTAGCTGCCGGCAAAAAGCCGCACGACCTACTCCCCCATCGATTGGTAGAGCCAGTCGGAGAGCTTCTCGGTTGCCACTCGCGCACCGGCGCCCGGAAGCAGCGCGTCGTCGGTCAATTCAACGCCGAAATACGAGGCGGATCGATCCGTTACCACCTGCCGTTCATCTTCATTCGCGGCGAGATAGATCCGAGCGATTTCATCAATACCGAATTGTTCCGGGCCGCTGATCTCGGCGATACCGTCCAACGGCGCTCCCGTTGCCAATTCAGTCAGCAATGCGGCGACGTCCCCGGCTGCGACCGGCTTCATGAACGCCGGCGGCAATCGAAACACATCACCATCGGCACCGGTGTCGATCAATCCGCTGATGAACTCGTAAAACTGTGTGGAGCGGAGAATAGTATAGGGTCGCTTTGACGCCCTGATGAGATTCTCCTGCACCATTTTCGCGCGGAAGTAATCGCTTTCCACGAGACGCGGCGTGCCGACGACGGAAAGTGCAAGATAGTGCTTGACGCCGGCCTCAGACGCGGCAGCGAGCAAATTCCTGGTCGAAGCCCTGAAAAAATCCAGCGCTGCGCTGTCGCCGAAGGACGCCGCGTTGGTGACATCAATAATGACCTCAGTCCCTGCCAAGGCCGCATCAAGGCCTTTTCCGGTGATGGTGTCGACGCCGAGCGACAACGACGCGGCCGTGACTTGATGACCGGACTGACGGATGTTTTCGCTGAGCCGTGTTCCGATAACACCGGTTGCTCCCGCCACAGTGATATTCATCTCAGCACCCCCTTGTTGCATTGCGCGGCGCAGATGAGGACGAGATCGCCGACGGGCTCGCTATCGTCTTCAATGTCTGGCGATCGATTGGATCGACAATGACTGGAAAGCCAGGCGCCCTCTATCGTCCATGGGGTCCGGTCGCTTTAGCCGTAGGTCTAGGAAAGCCAGCCCAACGGTTAGGATGCCCCACCAGGAAGGCAGAACAGGTCCCCAATTCCTCGTTCGCGCAAAGGTGCCGACCCCGGCACGGGGGCTACATCCCCGCGCAATGCATGGGTTTCCATGAGTTGCGGTTGTAATGTGGCGGGGTTACGGTTTGAACATGAGCTCGCCAGCCCCGAAATCGAGAAGAACTACGGTACGAAACGCCGACGATCCGCTGGCTTTGTCTGTCCGGCAGGAGCAACTGATGATGAGCGTCTGGTCGCACCGCCCCCGACCCCTGCACCTGGGGCTTTTCGTCGTGGCCTATGTGCTGGCCTGCGGATTYGCACAGTCGCTGGCGATCGTCCCTGGAACCGGTATTTCCATCTGGCCCGCGAGCGGGCTTTTCATCGCAACACTTGTCCTCGCCTCCGGCTACAGCTGGCCCTGGTGGATACTGGCGGGCTGCCTGGCTGAACTATTCAGCAATTACCTGTGGTTCCACAGCCCCTTGCCTGCGGCCGTCCTGATCTACATCGGCAACGCCCTTGAAGCGGTGGCCGGGGCATGGCTCGTCAACCAGACTTTGAAGCGGCCAGTTCGGCTTGAAACCTTGCAGGACGTTTTCGCATTTGTCGTACTGGGCGCAGGGATTGCGCCCATCGTCAGCGCGACTGTGGGAAGTGCGACCCTGGCATGGTTTGGCATGCAATCGCAATCCTTTGCAACGGCTTGGCCTCTATGGTGGATCGGAGACGCCACCGGCGTCTTGATCGTAGCACCGCTGGCACTGGTCGTGTTTCATAGCTGGCGCGGCACGACCCGGCTCTCAGCCGCGCAATGGGTGGAAGCTGGCGTCCTGGGGTTGATCTTTCTCGGCGTTGGCGCTCTTTCTCTGAGCGGCTACCTCCCCTTCGCATACATCATCATGCCGCCCCTTCTTTGGGCTGCCGTTCGCTTCGAGTTCAAAGGGGCTGCCGTATCCTTGGCTCTCCTCGCCCTGATCACGGCGCTGTTTAYGATAACGGGGACCAGCCAGTTCGCCGGCGATCCCGAGTCCCAGAAGCACAAGCAGGTTATGCTGCAGCTTTTTCTAGCCATCTCGGCATTTTCGGCGCTCATCGTGGCCGCCATTTCCCGGCAGCACCAGTCGGCAGTGCTCAATTTGCGCCAAAGCATAGAAACATTGCGGGAACGGGAGGAGGAGCTTTCGCATCTCGTGGATATGGTTCCGAGCCATGTGTGGCGCCTGACGCCCGATGGCGAGCCGACATTCTTCAATAGGCGGATGGTCGATTTCCTCGGCCTGGATGTCGTGGATTTCAATAAGCCGGGCATGAGTCGGCTGGAGGCGCTCCTGGACGCCACCGTTCATCCCGAGGATGCGGTGGGGTTCGGTGATGCCCTTCGGAGGTGTCTTCTCACGGGCGAAAACTTCGCCAGCCGCTATCGCTTGCGTCGCGCCGACGGAATTTATCGCTGGATGTCGAGCCGTGCCGAGCCAATGCGGGATCAGGCGGGGCGCATCGTCCAGTGGTACGGCCTTTGCCACGACATCGACGATCAGGTCCATGCCGAGGACGCTGTGCGTCGGAGCCAACAACAGCTTCAGCAGATCATAGACGCCGTGCCGGTCCGCATCTGGAGTGTAGAGCCCGACGGCGGGTCGTTCTATTTCAATAAGCGGTATCAGGATCATTTCCGCTCGGTTATCGCCAATTTCGACGCTCTCGGTGAACCGCGCATCGACGATCTGCTGCAGCAGCTGGTTCATCCCGAAGACGCTCCCGGTATCCAGCGCACACTCCGGAACTGTTTCGAAACCGGCGACGGCTCCGCGATGCGATTTCGCTGGCGCGAAAAGGATGACGTCTACCGCTGGGCGGAGTGCCGGGTGGAGCCTCGGCGCGACGAAAACGGAACGGTCGCGGAATGGTATGGCGTTTCTCTCGACATCGACGATGAGGTACGCGCACTGGAGGCGTTGCGCAACCGAGAGCGCGAACTCTCGCAGCTCGTCGACATGGTCCCGGCTCAGATCAGGCGCCTGACGCCGAAAGGCGAGCCGGTCTTCTTCAACAAACGCCTGATCGACTTTTTCGGTCTCGACGTAGGCGATATGGACAGGCCCGACATGAGCCGCCTCTCGTCGGTCATTCACACCCTCGTCCATCCCGATGACGCATCGAGGTTGCTGGAGACGGTTCACCGTTCCCTCGCCAGTGGCGATCCCTTCTCGATAAAATACCGCATGCGCCGTTTCGACGGTGCCTATCGCTGGGTCGACGGCCGTGCGGAACCGCTGCGGGATCAAAGCGGCGCAATCATCCAATGGTATGTGATCTCAGTCGACATCGACGACGAGATGCGTGCGCAGGAAGCGCTGCGCGACCGCGAGCGAGAGCTTTCGCAACTGGTGGATATGGTTCCCAGCATGCTCTGGCGGCTCAATTCGGAAGGCACGCCGACCTTCTTCAACCAGCGCCTGATCGATTTTCTCGGTCTCGGCATCGCCGATATGGAAAAGCCCGGCTTGAGCCGGCTGGCAGCCCTCATCGAAGCCGCCGTCCATCCCGATGATGCCGCCAACCTCGCCGAAGCGCTCAACCATTCGCTCGTCACCGGCGAGCGCTTCTTGAAGCAGTATCGCCTGCGGCGCGCCGATGGCGTCTACCGCTGGGTGAAGGGCAGCGCGGAGCCGTTGCGGGATGAAAACGGCCGGATCATCCAATGGTATGGTCTCTCGCATGACATCGACGATCAACTGCGCGTCGAGGAGGCGTTGCGGGAGAGAGAACGCTCGCTTTGGCAGCTCGTTGAAACGCTGCCGGCGATGATCGATTGCGCCGCACCGAATGGCGAGCCGATCTATCGCAGCCAGCAACTGCGTGATTTCCTCGGTTATAATCTCGAAGAGTTGGATGGAACGGGCAAAACCCGGCTGGACGGCACACTCGATGCCGGTGTTCATCCCGACGATGTGGCAGGGGTCAAAGAAAACTATGCCCATTCATTGGCCACTGGCGAGCCCTATGCGCGTAGGCACCGTCTGCGGCGCCATGATGGTGAATATCGCTGGGTCGAGACGCGTGCGGCACCGATGCGCAATGCCGAAGGCGTCATCGTCCAGTGGAATGTCATCTGCCTTGATATCGACGGTGAGGTTCACGCGGAGGAAGATCTGCGTCGAGCGCGAGAGGGTCTTGCACGGGCGAGCCAGGTGGCGAGCCTGGCCGAGCTTTCGGCCTCCATCGCGCACGAGGTGAACCAGCCGCTTGCGGCCGTCGTGGCCAACTCACACGCCTGCCAGCGCTGGCTCATGGCCGAGCCGCCGAATATGGAGCGGGCACAGAGGACGGTCGAGCGCATCATCCGGGATGCCAACTCGGCGGCGGATGTCGTCAGCCGCATTCGCGCTCTGTTCAAGCAATCCGTTGACAGGAGGATCCAGACGACGCTCTCCAGCATCATCGATGAAGCGCGCAACCTCATGGCCGACGAAGCGTCGCGGCGTCGCGTTCGGATCGATGTGGGCATCGACGGCAACCTTCCGCTCATCGCAGTCGATCGCATCCAGATCCAGCAGGTTCTGATCAATCTGATCCGCAACGGTATTGAGGCGATGGAAGCCATTGCAGGAGATAAGTTGATCGAGATGCGCGTGCGCCACATCGGCAATGTCGTCCAGACCGAAATCAGCGATCGCGGCCACGGTATCGAGTTCCCCGAGAAGATGTTCGACCCGTTCTTCACGACAAAGGAAAATGGCATGGGCATGGGGCTGGCGATCTGCCGCTCGATCGTCGAGCAGCACGGCGGCCGATTGTGGGCCGAGAAGAACGAACCCCACGGAGCGACGTTGGTCTTCACCTTGCCCATAGAAATGAAGGCGGCGTCATGACGATTGATGACCATATTGTCTTCATCGTCGATGACGACGAACGTGTTCGGGAAGCGCTCAGCGAGCTGCTGGACTCGCACGGCATGCGCGCCATCGCCTTCGAATCGGCCGGCGACTACGTGAGAGCGGACAAGCCGGATGTCCCCGCCTGCCTCATCCTCGATATCGAGCTGCCTGACATCAACGGCCTCGATCTGCAGACACAGATCGCCGGCAGGGATCATCCGCCGATCGTCTTCATCACAGGACATGGCGACATTCCCTCCTCCGTGCGTGCGATCAAACATGGCGCGGTGGATTTCCTGACCAAACCCTTCAGCGATGCAGACCTCATGGCGGCAATCCACGCGGCGATCGCTGAGGATCGAGAGAAGAGATCGGAACGCGCCGAGCTCGATATGCTCAAACGGCACTATCTCGACCTGACGCCGCGAGAGCGCGAGGTGCTGCCACTCGTCGTCAGCGGCCTTCTCAACAAGCAGGCGGCAGCCGAATTGGGGATCAGCGAAGTGACGCTGCAAATCCACAGAAGAAATGTGATGCAGAAAATGGCGGCGGCATCGCTCGCCGATCTGGTGCGGATCGCGGAGAGATTGGAAATACCGATAACCCACTCGCGCCGAGTGGGAGGGAATTGAAACATGAACAAGACAAGACACGTCGTGGCAATTGTCGATGACGATCCAAGGTTGCTTGAATCGATGGGCGACCTTCTGGAATCTGCGGGTTATGTGGCCCGCAGCTTCTCATCGGCGGGCTCGCTGCTCGTCAACGGGCTGTCGGACCTCGACCTGCTCATCACCGATATCGGAATGCCTGGCATCGACGGCTTCGAACTTCGTGACCTGGTAAGGAAATCACGTCCGGAGCTGCCGGTATTCATGATCACGGGCCGCCACGAAATAGCCGATCAGGGACGCGCTCAAGGCGCGGGCRGATTTTTCCGCAAGCCCTTCGATGCCCAGGCCCTGCTGGCGGCCATCGCCAACGCTTTGCATAAATCGACAGATGGAGGGTGACATGAGAGTTGACCAGCCGTTGCAGCGGAGATCGGCGCCGTTATCACTGCAATGCACTTATGAAGAGAATCAGCCGCTTGTCATAATCGTCGATGACGACGCCTCGGTGCGCGAGGCACTGTCTGAGCTGATCTTGTCGGCGGGTTTCCAGTCGACCAGTTTTGCTTCGACCCGAGAATTGCTTGAAGCCGATATATTGGATAGCCCCGGCTGCCTGATCCTCGACGTGCGCATGCCAGGCGCAAGCGGCCTTCACCTGCAGAGTCATCTGGCCGAAAACGGCATTTCCAAACCGATCATCTTCCTGACCGGACATGGCGACATCCCGATGACCGTCCAGGCGATGAAGGCCGGCGCCGTGGACTTTCTCACCAAACCGGCGCGGGACCAGACGCTGCTCGACGCCATCAGTGCGGCCATTGCGATGGATGCCGAGCGACGGGCGGAAGCCGCTATCGCCAAGCGCAATATCGAGCGCCTGGAGACGCTGACGCAGCGTGAACGCGAGGTTCTGCATGAAGTGGCGCGCGGACGTCTCAACAAGCAGATTGCCTTCGATTTCGGCATCAGTGAGGTGACGGTCAAGCTGCATCGCAGCAATGTCATGCACAAGATGGAGGCGGCCTCCATCGGCGAATTGATCCGGGCGTGGGAAACACTGCCCGCACAAATGCGCCAGGTCGGCCCGCGCTAGCTTACTCGCTTATAGGTGATGAATGCCGGCCTCGAACATGATCTGCCGCCGCTGTCCATTTGATGCGCGCCGTATCCGATTCGCGCCGGAAAAGACGATGCGGCGCCGATAGTGGGTTTCGGCCCCGCACCCATGCGTTATCTCTAAATTAAAGCTCGGGGATATGACCCGGCTTTGGTTCCCCAAAGGAGATCTCGCCTTGAACAATCAATCGTCAGCCGCGCCTTCCCCTGAAACCAACGCCTTCGACAACGAAGCAAACTTCCTGTCAGCCATGGGGAATGCCAAACGGCTTCACATTCTGCATCTGTTGGCCGAAGGAGAAATGTCCGTGAGCGTCCTGGCCGACGAGGTGGGATTAAGCCAATCTTCGACTTCCCAGCATTTGGCAATTCTTCGAGAACAGGAACTCGTGCAGACCCGAAGGGCTGCCCAGACGATCTACTATTCACTTCAATCAGCTGCAGCCACAGCGATGCTCGATACGCTGGCCGACATCTTCGGATGGCACCGTCGCACCGACGTAGAATGTGCCCGAACCGTACTCACCTGACGAAATCACGAAGCGTTGCTCTTGCGGAGAATGATCTTGTCGGCAACTCAGGATCGGCGCCGGGGCAACGAAGAGCAGCGCAATGGCGAAGAAGGCGGTTTCGAAAGAGATGACTGCGGCTTGAGCGTAAGCGCCAAGCTGAGGCCGTTCAGGCGGCGCAATTCCAAGGCCGGGATGCGGTGGCGCGGGAGCCCCGCGGTGCTTGGCCCACATGCCCCTCGAACGCGTCGATCCCTGATGTACGTTTGATGTACGCCTCCTAGACCACGGTGTGATTACGCCTCCATTGCGAATGGCGATAATGGACCACATCAGGAACGGAACAGTCAGGAGACGGCCATGAGTATGGACAATACTTCATACCCCGGCAGACCAGAACCCGACGAACTTTCGTCGCGCTATGCGCTGCGGATCGGCGAGATTGCTGGGCTGGGCGCGGACGGAGGCGATCATGGACGTATATGAGGCAGTCAAAAGTCGACGGTCGGTGCGCGGATTCAAAGACGAGCCTGTGGAGAGGGAGGTACTTGAGCGTGTACTGTCCGCCGCAGCTTGGTCGCCGTCAGGATCGAACATCCAGCCGTGGAACACCTACGTGATGACCGGCGCATCGCTGGCCGAGCTCAAGACGTCCGCCGTCGAGCGCGTGGCCCATGGTGACCCCTGGGATAAGCGGGAGTACGAGATGTACCCGCCCGCGCTGAAGCCTCCCTACGGGGAGCGCCGGTCCGCCTTCGGCAAGGAGCGCTACAGCGCGCTCGGCATTGCACGCGAGGACTGGGAGGCGCGCCAGCGGGCAGCAATCGCCAACTGGAACTGTTTCGGCGCGCCCGCCGCCCTGTTCTGCTACATTGACCRTGACCTGGGCCCACCCCAATGGGCCGACGTTGGCATGTATCTGCAGACCGTCATGCTGCTGCTCCGCGCCGAAGGTCTGCACAGTTGCCCGCAGATGGCGTGGTCGCAGGTTCGCGAGACGGTCGCGGAGGTCCTCTCACCCCCGGACGGGCTCATCCTCTTCTGCGGCATGTCGATCGGGTACGAGGACCCCACGGTCAGTTACGCCCGTACAGGCCGCGCCCCGCTCGGCGAGACGGTCACGTTCCTCGGCGATTAGTGACTTGCCAATCATCATCGCGAGATATTGGAGAACGCCATGACCACGCATAGAGTAGGCTATCTCATCGGCAGCCTCGCCAAGGGCTCGATCAACCGCAAGCTCGCCAAGGCGTTGGTGCGGTTCGCCCCGCCGGAACTTGAAATGTCGGAGATACCCTTCAAGGACCTGCCGCTCTACAGCTACGACTATGATGCCGACTACCCTCCGGCTGGCAAGGCATTCAAGGCGGCAATCGCGGCCGTCGACGCCGTGCTGTTTGTCACGCCCGAATACAATCGATCCATACCCGGCGGGCTGAAAAACGCAATCGACTGGGCGAGCCGCCCCTACGGCACCAACTCGTTCAGACGTAAGCCGTCAGCGGTGATCGGCACGTCGCCGGGCGCGATAGGCACAGCAGTCGCCCAGCAGAATTTGCGCAGTGTGCTCAGTTTCTGCAACTCTCCCCAGATGAATGCCCCGGAAGCCTACATCCAGTTCACACCGGGGTTGATCACCGATGACGGCGAGGTCACGAACGACACCACCGCCGATTTCCTTCGCACTTTCATGCAGGACTTTCATGTCTTCATCGCAAGGGTTCGCTCAGTGCTGCCTAGGGATGCCTAGAAGCGTCGCCCTGCGGGCGCTGGCCGGGTCCATCCGGACGGCCAGCTCCTGTTTTTAAAGCGCGCAATGCCCTCAGGCGAAGGCGTAGGAGCCGTCAGGCCGCTTCGGCACGCGCCGCTGCCAATGGATGTAGCCTTCCTCTTCCATCGCCTTCTCGTCCATTTCGACGCCCCAGCCCGGCCGATCGGGACGCAATTCGAGATAACCGTCCTTCGGCAGATAGGGATCGACGACGTAGCGGGTTTCTCCCTGCCGCTTCTCGATATCGATGCCGCCATAGACGTAGGCCTGTCCCTTTGGCAGCCGGTATTCGAGGATGCGGAAATTCTGCGCCGCGGCCGAAAAATGAACATTGACCGCCGTCGCAAGCGGTCCCATCGGGTTATGCGGCGCCACCCCAACGCAGAAGGCTTCGGCGAGCGTGGCGATGCGGCGCATTTCGCTGATGCCGCCGACAACGCAGATATCCGGCTGGATGAGGTCGGCGCCCTTGACCTGCAGCAGGCGCAGGAACTCGTTTCTGTTATAGAGCGACTCGCCGGTTGCGAGCACGCAATTGAGCCCCTGTTTCAGGTCGCCCCAGGCCTCGATATTTTCAGGACGCAGCGGCTCCTCGTAAAACAGCGGGTCGTAGGGGGCCAAGGCATTGCCGAGTTGCCTTGCGGCGATCGGCTCGAAGATCTTGGCGTGGGCGTCGAAGGCGATCTCGTATTCGTCATTGACCGTTTCGCGCAGCGAGCGGAAATAATCAGCCGAGGCCTTGACGACGTTGCCCCAGCGATGGGCGTGCATGTCGAGACGCCAGGGGCTGAGCTTGAAGGCGGTAAAACCCCACCCCTCCTTCAGACGATCGAACTCGTCGCGGGCCGCCGGCGCATCCGGTGCGGTGTATACTCCGGCATAGACCTTGATGCGGTCGCGCACTTCGCCGCCCAGCAGCTTGTAGACCGGGACGTTCGCTGCCTTGGCCGCAAGGTCCCACAGGCAGTGATCGAGCGCGGAGATCGCGGCAAGACCGAGCGCGCCCGGCGGGAACCGGCTTTGCTGGATCAACAGATTGACCAGATAGTCGACGCGTGTCGGATCCTGGCCGGACAGAAATTCGTAGAGATAATCCAGCAGCGGCGGAAGCGCCTTGTCGGGGCCGTGATTGTAGCATTCACCCCAGCCCGTTAGCCCATCATCGGTGTCGAGCGCGACGATCACGCGGGGACGGTCCTTGTCGCGGGTCATGAAAACCCGCATGCGGTCGATCTTCATCTTTCTGTCCTTCTAGCGATTGAAATAGCTGCGGCGCGACTGGCGCGTCTGCACGTAGAGATGCTGGTTGTCGGTCCCGGGATTGTAGGCGCCGGCACTTTGCGGCACCGAGACATTGCCGCCGCTGGGGAAGCGCGCCACAAAGGCCTCGTCGATATCGCAGCCAAGTCCCGGGCCATTGGGAACGGCGATCAAGCCGTCGACCTGCTCAGGATGCGGCACGATCGTCTGGCGACGGCCGTTCCAATCATCGTCGAGGCGCTCGAGGATGAGGGCGTTGGGGATCGCCGCAAGCAGATGCAAAGCCGCATATTCCGCCACTGGCCCGAGCGAGCCCGAATGCGGCGCCATCTGGATATGATGCGCCTCGGCCATGGCCGCGATCTTCTTCATCTGGGTGATGCCGCCGGCCCGGCCGGTGTCCGGCTGGATCACGTCGACCAGTTCCTTCTCGATGAGCTCACGCTCGCCGAAGATGGTTGCAGAGCGTTCGCCAGCCGCAAGCGGCACATGCGCTGCGTCGCGGATGCGACGGTAGCCGTCGATATTCTCCGGCGCGATCGGATCCTCCACCCACATCAATTCATAGGGTTCGAGCGCCCGAACCAGCCGGCAGGCATCCGCAGGCGTCAGCCATGGCGGCCCATGCAGATCGATGGCAATGTCCATATCGTCGCCGACGGCGTCACGCAGGGTGGCAACCTTGCGGACCGGATCGGCGACCCCGCCGCATTTGATCGCCTTGATACCGCGCGCTTTGAGGGCAAGCGCGCGCTCGGGTGTATTCGCATGCGAATAGATCGGGATCCGGTCGCGCACCTTGCCGCCGAGCAGCATCCAGACAGGCACGCCGAGCGCCTTGCCCTTGATGTCCCATAGCGCCATGTCGATGCCGGTCATCGCACCGCCACCGACCGTCCCGAGCATGCCATGGCCCATCATCGCGATATGCATCTTCTGCCACAGCCGCTCGGTATGAGCCGGATCTTCGCCGATCAGGAGTGGGGCGAGATCATGGATCGCCGTCTCGACGACGCGCGGCCAGCCGGAGCATTCACCGATGCCGGTGATGCCCTCGTCGGTATCGATCTTCAGAAAGAGCCAGTTTCTGGTACCGCCGAACTGCTTGGAGGCGCCATCACCCGCACGTTGGTCGGAAGCCCATTTCGAGGGGTCTGGCTGACCGACATGCATGAGAAAAGTGCGGATCCCGGTGATTTTCATCGCAGAGAACTCCCATTCTTCAGAATGTCCGGCGCGACGTAGCGGAAACGCCGCGACTGATCGCGATCACGCGGATCGGGGCGCGGGATCGCTGATATCAGCGCCTGCGTATAGGCGTGCTCGGGCGTGCGGCAGACCTTCTCCGCATCGCCGATTTCGACGAGCTGGCCTTTGTACATGACGCCGACACGGTCGCACATGTAGCGGATAACGCCAATGTCATGGCTGATGAAGATATAGGCGAGGCCGAGTTCGTCCTGCAGGCGCATCAACAGATCGAGCACCTGCGAGCGCACGGAAACGTCGAGCGCCGAGGTTGCCTCATCGGCAACGATGACGCGCGGATTGAGGGTGATGGCGCGGGCAATACCGATGCGCTGACGCTGGCCGCCGGAGAATGCGTGCGGATAGCGTTCGCGTGCCCTCGGGTCGAGACCAACCTGCTCCATCAGGTGGCAAACCCGCTCTTCCAGCGCCCGCCCTTTTGCGACGCCATTGACGAGCAGCGGCTCGCCGATGATCTGGGAGACGGTCATGCGCGGGTTGAGGGAGCCGAAAGGATCCTGAAACACCATTCGCAATTCCCGCCGTGCGGAGGCGAGCGTCTGACCTTTTGCCGTTGCCAGATCGATGATATCGCCGTCGGCACGGCGATAGAGGATTTCGCCTGCTGTGGGATCAATCAGCCGCATGATCGAGCGACCCATCGTCGTCTTGCCGGATCCGCTCTCGCCGACGATGCCGAGCGTTTCGCCCGGCAGAAGCGAAATGGAAACATCGTCCAGCGCTTTCACCTCGCCGAAATCCATCGATACATTGCGGAGTTCGAGGATCGGTGGCGCCGTCGTGTCGAGCGGCGGGCGCGCCAGCCGGATTTCGGCCTTCGCTTCCAGCTTCAGCACCGAGCCGATCAGCATCCGGGTATAGTCGTCTTTCGGCGCATGAAAAATCTGCTCGACCGGCGCATATTCCTTGGCGACGCCGTTGTGCATGACGAGCACATCGTCGGCGATCTGCGCCACGACGCCCATGTCATGCGTAATGAACAGAACGGCCATGCCCTTGGCCTTCTGCAGCCGGGCGATCAGGTCGAGAATTTCGGCCTGGGTCGTCACGTCGAGGGCCGTGGTCGGCTCGTCGGCGATCAGCAGCTGCGGCTTGCAGGCGAGCGCCATGGCAATCATCGCGCGCTGGCGCATCCCGCCGGAATATTGAAAGGCATATCGGTCCAGCGCTTTATCAGGTGAGGGAATCTCGACCTGCTTAAGCAGCGATATGGCCTCAGCGCGCGCCTCTGCCTTACTCATCCTGGTGTGAAGGCGAAGCGCCTCGACGATCTGGTTGCCGACCGTGTGGATCGGCGACAGCGACGACATCGGCTCCTGGAAGATCATGGCGATGTCGCGGCCGCGGATCGCTCGGATCTGACGCCCGCGCGGATTGAGGCTGGTCAGATCGATCGAGCCGCCGTTCTGATCGTTCAATATGATCGATCCGCCGGATATCCGGCCGGGCGCATCGACGATCTGCAGGATCGAACGCGCCGTCACCGACTTGCCGGATCCGCTTTCGCCGACGACACAGAGCGTCTTGCCCGGCTCGATCGAGAAAGACAGATCGCTGACCGCGCGAAAGACGCCGGTGCGCAGAGGGAACTCGACCGTCAGATTTTTCACCTGGAGCAGAGGCCTGCCGGCAATGGGAAGGATGTCGGTCATGCCGGCCTCATTTGTTGTAGGGATCGGCCGCATCGCGCAGGCCGTCGCCGAGAAGGTTGAGCGCCATCACGGCGACCACGACGGCACAGCCCGGCATGAAAAGCCATGGCGCGGTGGCAATCGAGCGAATGTTCTGGGCCTCGCGCAAAAGCACGCCCCAGGAGATGGTCGGCGGCTGCAGACCGAGCCCCAGGAAAGAGAGAGAGGTTTCGGCAAGGATCATCGCCGGCACTGCAAGCGTGATCGACGCGATGATATGGCTGGCGAAACTCGGCAGCATATGGCGAAAGATGATGCGTCTTTCGCGAACGCCGTCGAGCCTCGCGGCGGCGACGAATTCCTCGGTGCGCAAAGACAGGAAGCGGCCGCGAACGACGCGGGCAAGCTGCGCCCAGCCGGTCAGCGACAGGATGATCGTAATCATCATATATTGCAGCGTCGCAGGCCAGTCCTGCGGCAGGGCCGCGGCCATTGCGAGCCAGATCGGAATCGTCG
>NZ_JBFTQY010000075.1:0-30664 GCF_056399245.1 Rhizobium sp. 01N447_2 | reverse complement strand
TGCCTATACCAGGCGTCGCATGGGGTACGATGCCGGCCTCGACGCCGCCGGCATCCCGCCCGACACCAGGATCGTGCTCGAAGGTGACGGCACGATCGAAAGCGGGCGGCATGCGGTCGAACAGCTTTTCATGCGTGACACGCTTCCGACCGCCTTCATGTGCGTCAACGACCAGACGGCGATCGGCGTCATGATCGGGCTCGGCGCGCGGGGTTACGACATTCCACGGGATTTCTCGGTGACCGGTTTCGACGACGTGCCGCAGGCAGTCTTCATATCGCCGCCGCTGACCACGATCCGCCAGCCGAGAACGGCAATCGGCAAGCAGGCGATGGCGCTGCTGTTGGAACTCCTGTCCGATGGCCGGCCGACCGAAACGGAAATCCTGCTGAGACCGGATCTGGTGGTCCGAAACTCCGTCTCGGCGCCGTCGCGCAACTGGTTGAAACGGTAAACCGATATAGGCTGAAAGCTTCTGGCCAGCGCCCGGTCAGAAAGGGTTGCGCCGGCGGCCGATGACCGCCGGCGTGCTTTATCAGACGTAACGGTTGACGACGTTCTCCAGCAGTTCCTGCTTGCCGGATCTCGGCTGCGGGTTCACGTCGTGGCTCTCGACATAGTGAGTGATCTCATCCAGCGAATACTCGCCGCGGAAGAGCTTCTGCGCCTCGGCGGATTCCCAGCCGGCATAACGATCGACGAGCGGCTGCGACAGAGCCTTGTCCTCGATCATCTTGGCGGCGGCCTTCAGGCCGCGGGCGCAGCAATCCATGCCGCCGATATGGCCGATCAGCAGATCCGCCGGGTCGAGAGACTGACGGCGAAGCTTCGAGTCGAAGTTGGTGCCGCCGGTCTTGAAGCCGCCGCCTGCCAGAACATGGTAGTAGGCGAGCGCCATTTCGGGAACATTGTTCGGGAACTGATCGGTATCCCAGCCGGACTGGTAGTCGTTGCGGTTCATGTCGATCGAGCCGAAGATGCCGAGCGCATTGGCAAGCGCCAACTCGTGCTCGAAGGAGTGGCCGGCAAGGATCGCGTGGCCCTGCTCGATATTGAGCTTCACCTCGTTTTCAAGGCCGTGCTTCTTGAGGAAGCCATAGACGGTTGCGACGTCGTAGTCATACTGATGCTTGGTCGGCTCCTGCGGCTTCGGCTCGATCAGGATCGTGCCCTTGTAGCCGATCTTGTGCTTGTATTCGACGACGAGGTTGAGGAAGCGTCCGAGTTGGTCGAGCTCGCGGCCGATATCGGTGTTGAGCAGCGTCTCGTAACCTTCGCGGCCGCCCCAGAGCACGTAGTTTTCGCCGCCGAGCTTCTGCGTGGCATCGATGCAGGTCTTTACCGTCGCGGCTGCGAAAGCGAAGACATCGGGATCCGGATTGGTCGCAGCGCCCGACATATAGCGGCGGTGGGAGAAGAGGTTCGCCGTGCCCCAGAGCAACTTGGTGCCGGTTGCGGCCTGCTTTTCGGCGAAATAATCGACGATCTCGTTAAGGTTTTTGGTGTTCTCGGCGAAATCCTTGCCCTCAGGACGCACATCGGCGTCATGGAAGCAGTAATAGGGCGAGCCGAGCAACGAGAAGAATTCGAAGGCGACGTCGGCCTTGAGCTTGGCGGCTTTCATCGTGTCCTCGAACCAAGGGCGCAGGAAGGTCTGGCCACCGAAGGGGTCGCCGCCCGGCCAAGTGAAGGTGTGCCAGTAGGCCACCGCAAAGCGCAAATGGTCTTCCATGCGCTTGCCCATGACGATCTCGTCCGGCTGGTAGTAGCGGAAGGCCAGCGGATTGGTGCTGTCCGGGCCTTCGTATTTTACTTTCTGGATATCGCCGAAAAATCCGGTGCTCATGTTGATTCTCCTTGGGTTCGTATCTTTTCGAAGTTCTGAATCGTTGGCCTACGCCAGCGACTTTATCGCCGGGTAGAGCGCACGGTAGCGCTTGTAAGCATCCTCATAAGCGCCGCTCAGTGCGGACACCGGTTCGATCGTGCCGGCCGTTACCGGCGGCGTGCAGACGGCAATCGGATCCGCGCCCGTTGCTGCGATCAGGCCGAGGCGGGCGGCGCCGAAGGCCGCGCCGAAATCGCCGTCGGCCGGTAGGTCGACCGGAACGCCGAGCGCGGTCGCGATCGACGCCAGCCAGTAACGCGAGCGCGAACCGCCGCCGATCGCCGTGACCCGGGATATGCCGGTGCCGGCCGAGCGCAGCGCTTCGAGATTGTCGCGAATGGCGAAGGCGACGCCTTCGAGCACCGCCTGGGTGAGAACGACACGGCTGCTTTCATGTTCGAGGCCGATGAAGGCGCCGCGGATGACGGCATCATTGTGCGGCGTGCGCTCGCCGGAGAGATAAGGCAGGAAAGTGACACCGGTGGGCGCCTTCAGTGTCTCGCCGAGTTCGCCGGTGAGATCGGCGGCCGACTTGCCGGTCACACCGGAATGCCAGTTGAGCGCATCGGTGGCCGACAGGATGACACCCATCTGATGCCAGGTGTTCGGCAGCGCGTGGCAGAAGGCATGCACGGCGCTTTCCGGCTTCGGCAGATACGAGCCGTTGGCGGCAAAAAGCACGCCTGATGTGCCGAGCGAGACAAAGGCGGCGCCATCGCTGACCGTGCCCATGCCGCAGGCCGAAGCCGCATTGTCGCCGGCACCACCGGCAACGACGACATCACCTGATATGCCCCATTGCGCCGCCAGTTCGGACCGCAGCTTGCCGGCCTGCTCGGTGCCTTCGACAAGCGCCGGCATCTGCTCCTCGGAAAGCTTGGTGGCGGCGAGCAGTTCGGGGGACCAGGCGCGCTTGCCGGTGTCGAGCCAGGAGGTGCCGGCCGAATCCGACATTTCCGAGATATAGTCGCCGGTCAGCCACAGACGCAGATAGTCCTTCGGCAAGAGCACCTTGGCGATCTTGGCGAAGACATCGGGCTCATGCTTTGCAACCCAAGCGAGCTTCGGTGCCGTGAAACCGGGAAAGACGATGTTGCCGGTGAGCGCGCGAAAGCGCGGATCGGCATCGAATGCCGCGGCCTCGACGTAGCTGCGCGTGTCGTTCCAGAGGATGCAGGGGCGCAGGACCTTATCGGCAGCATCGATAAGTGTTGCGCCGTGCATCTGCCCGGAAAGGCCGATGCCCTTGACCGCAGCAAGCTCCTTCGGATGTTTTGCCTTAAGGCCGGCGACAGCCTCCTCCGTGGCGCGCACCCAGTGGGCCGGCTCCTGCTCCGACCAACCGGAATGCGGACGCGACACGTCGAGCGAACCATTGGCCGAGCCGACGATCTTCTGATCACCGTCGATCAGCATCGCCTTGACGCCGGAGGTTCCGAGATCGAGACCCAGATACATGTGGTATTTCTCCCTTTGCCGTTACGGCAGATTGTCTTTCAGGAATATGTCGAGGCGGATGCGCTCCTGCGCTTCGATGACGGCAAGCCCGTCCGCCTTGGCCTTCAGCACGCGGATGGCGCTGCGCACCTCATGGCCGGCATCCTGATTGAGGATCGCATCGATCGTATTGTCGATCAGTGCTGCGCGCGTGTGAGCGGTCAGTTCATGGGCAATCACGGTCAGCACGCGGTCGACGGCCTTCTCCTTCAGCGCCCGGATCAGGCCGCGATTGCCGGCGCCGAGGCTGTAAACGCCAACGATCCCGGCATTCCTCGAAAGCGCGTCGGCGACAAGCATATGGGCGACCTCGGGGTCGTCGCGGCCTTCGAGAACCGGCAGGATCGCCAGATCGGGAAACTCCTCGGCCATGACTGCACTAAAACCCTCCAGCCGCTCGCGATGGTCGCGCACCAGCATGGAGCCGGCGAGCACGGCGATTTCGCCCTTTCGCGGCCCGAGGAATCGTCCGAGCAGGCGGGCGGCTGTGCGGCCGGYGGCGATATTGTCGACGCCGGCATAGTGATGGCGCAGCGAGCCCGTGAGATCGGAAACCAGGGTGACGATGGGGAAGCGCTCGCGCACCAGCCTGTCGACGGCGGCGCGCACGTCAGGCGCATCGGTCGCAACCAGCGCAATGCCACACGGCTTTTCCCGGGAAAGCCCTTCAAGCACAGCGACGAGGGCTGCGGGATCGAAGGCCGGCACCTCGATGGTGCGGATATCGGTGCGTTCGGCCGACGAGCGGACGATCGCCTGGCGGATCTCCGCGCTGAGCCCGTGCATGAAGGAATTGTCGCTAGCCGGAAGGATGAAGACCAGCGGATAGGTGCGCCCCTTGGCAAGATTGGCGGCGGCGACGTCTCTGACATAACCGAGCTCGCGGATCGCGGTCTCGACCTTTTCGCGCGTGACGTGGCGCACACCGGGCCGCTGGTTGAGAACCCGGTCGACAGTCGCGAGACTGACACCGGCGGCAGCGGCGATATCGTGAACGGTTGGCCTCATCATTCCTCCTGACGAGACCATTAGCGCCAATTTTGATGTACGTAAATCAAAAAATCCAACAGGCCGGTTTCCACGTCGTTTTTCCGATCCGGCCGGCAATCATCCGACTGATGGCGTAGCGCATAACCCCGAAAATCGGAATCCATTTTCCGGGTTTATGCGCAGATTTAAAGTGTTAGAGGCCGAAATGCGGCAAACAAAAAGGCCCTCCGAAGAGGGCCTTTTCAAGGGGCGACAGGCCGGAGGTCAGTGGCCGCCACCGCCTCCCCCGCCTTGCGGCGCGGGTTTCTTGATCATGGCGACACCGAGGATCATCGCGAGGAAAAGCGCGGTCAGGATCAGGAACACGTCGCTGAAGGAAAGGATGATCGCCTGCTTGGTGGCAAGCCCGACCATCTGCTTGATCGCGACCGAGGCGCCATCCATGCCGTAGGTGTTGAAATTGGCGGCCATGTTGTTCATCTGGTCGATCGCCGCCGGATTGCCCCAGTCCATATTCTCCCGCAGCCGCTCATAATGCACGTCCTGGCGGTTGGTGAGCACGGTGTTGATGACGGCAAGGCCGACTGCGCCGCCGAGGTTTCTGGTCAGGTTGAACAGGCCGGACGCGCCGCGAATGCGCGAGGGCGGCATCGTGCCGAGCGCGATATTGTTGATCGGCACCATGCACATCATCAGCCCGAAGCCGCGCAAGATCTGCGGGATGAACAGCTCGTAGAAATCCCAATCCGCCGTCAGATGCATCATGATGAAGGTGCCGGCGGCGAAACTGACGAAGCCGATCACCATCATCAGGCGCAGGTCCATCTTGGTCGACAGCCGGCCGGCGATCGGCGCGGTGAAGAACATCGCAAGCCCGGAGACGAACATCGTCTCGCCGATCATCAGAGAATCATAGCCGCGAATGCGCCCGAGATAGACCGGGTAGATATAGGTGAGGCCGTAGAGGCCGATGCCCATAACGAAAGAAAACACCGAGCCGAAGGAGAAATTCCGGTTCGCGAAAGCCTTCAGGTCGACGACAGGGAAATCCACCGTGAAGGCGCGATAGAAGAAGACGACGGCTGCAACGCCGKAGGCAACCGCTGCGATGGTGATGGAACTGTCGTTGAACCAATCGTTCGAATTGCCCTCTTCGAGCACATATTCCAGCGCGCCGAGGAACACGCCCATCGAGATCAGCCCCCACCAGTCGAATTTCTTGAAAAGCGACAGTTCCGGCTTGTCGAAATCGATGAAGTTCCAGGTGACGATCGTGACGATGATGCCGGGAACGATATTGACGAGGAACAGCCAGTGCCAGGAGAAGGCGTGGCTGAGATAACCGCCGACGGTCGGGCCGATGGTCGGTGCCAGCGTCGCGATCAGGCCGATGATCGGCGAGACGATGCTGCGCTTCGAGGGCGGGAAGATGGTGAAGGCAGCCGCGAAGACCGACGGGATCATGCCGCCGCCGATGAAGCCCTGGATGACGCGGTAGACGATCATCTGGTCGATATTCGTCGCCGTTGCCGCAAGCGCGCTCGCCATGGTGAAGCCGGCGGCCGAGATCGCGAAGAGATAACGCGTCGAGATGATGCGCGCCAGCGTGCCGGAAAGCGGGATCATGATCACTTCGGCGATCAGATAGGACGTCTGCACCCAGCCGATCTCGTCGGTTCCGGCCGAAAGGCCGGCCTGGATCTCGGCAAGCGAGGCCGAGACGATCTGGATGTCGAGGATCGACATGAACATGCCGAGCACCATCGCGAAGAAGGCGATGAGCTTCTTCGGATCCATGCGCTCGTCGGCATGAGCAGGCGCTGCCGGAATCGTCCCCGCTGTTGCTGTCGCGCTGCCGGCCATCAGACCACCCCCGCCTTTCCTAAAGGCTTACTTGCTCGGCGCCGTACGGGTGTCGACGTCGACGACGACGCTCAGGCCCGCGCGCAGACGCCCGCTGTCGAGCGCWTCCTGCGGCAGCGCGATGCGCACCGGCACCCGCTGGATCACCTTGGTGAAATTGCCCGTGGCGTTTTCCGGCGGCAGCATCGAAAAGACCGAGCCGGAAGCCGGCGCGATCGATTCGACGGTGCCGACGATCGGATGCTCGCTATAGGCATCGACCTGGACGTTGACCTTCGAGCCCGGCACCAGATGCTGGATCTGCGTTTCCTTGAAATTGGCGTCGATGTAGAGCTGGCGCACCGGAACGAGCGCCATCAAGCGCTGGCCGGGAGAGACGAGGTCGCCTTCCTGGACGGAGCGGTTGCCGACAATGCCGTCATAAGGCGCCTTGAGCACGGTGAAAGAAAGGTCGCGGACGGCCTTGTCGCGCGAGATCTCAAGCGAACGGACGGAGCCTTCGGCTTCCTTACGCTGGGCCTGGAGAATGGTGATGTTGGCCTGCGCAGCGGTGATGTTGGCGTCGCCGCCGGCAAGATTGGCCTTGGCCTGGTCGAGGGCGATATTGGCGTTGTCGAGATCGGCGGCAGTGCCGACCGACTTCGCCTGAAGGTCGCTCTGGCGCTTCTGGGTGATCTCGGCACCGCGAACGGCCGCTTCGAGTGCCACCTTCTGCGCCTGCGCCTGCACGAGGCTCGCATTCGCGCCTTCGATCTGCGCGTCGATACGCTGCAGCGAAAGCTGTTCGGTGACGATCTGGGCCTGGGCCAAGTCGAGGGCGTTCTGATAGTCGCCGTTATCAAGCGTGGCAAGCACGTCGCCCGCTTTGACTTCCTGGTTGGCGACAACGTTCACCTTCGCGACGTAGCCCGTGACCTTCGGCGAAATCGTTGCGATATCGCCTTCGATATAGGCGTCGTCGGTCGACACCATGAAGCGGCCGTTCGTCCACCATTCGTAACCATACCAGCCGCCGCCCGCGAGAAGGGCGAGCACGACGATCGGCAGCACCGGGCTGCGGCGCTTCTTCGCAGCCGCGGGTGCGGCGACCGAAGCCGGCGCCGACTGCGCGGGGACAGACGGCACTTCGCGGGCTTCCGCCATCGGAGCCTCTGCAACGGTCGCGACCTCGGCCTGCGCCTCTTCGGTCCCGGCGTTTTCGCTGACGATCCGCGCGACGTTGCTCTTCTGGTTGCTCGACATGGCCACTTTACCGATCTTGGAGTAAATAATCGAACTGAACGGTTCGGTTCAGTTGACTTAAACCTGTTTTATCGTCATATCAAGATGTATAGAACCAATCGGTTCGATTTCTTTAAAGAAAATGCGAAACCGTCAACACGGTTAAGAGGACATGACGCTGAAACCCGACCACGCTGCCGTATTCAGTCCTCCCGCTGCCGGAGGCCGATTTGCCGCAGGCGAAGATCCGGCCAAGCGCCAGCAGATTCTCGCCGGCGCCAAGCGTGTCTTCATGAAGATGGGTTTTGACGCCGCCAGCATGAACGACGTGACCCGCGAGGCCGGAGTCTCCAAGGGAACGCTCTACGTCTATTTCACCAACAAGGAAGAACTGTTTTCGGCGATGATCGAGACCGAGCGCGCCGCCTTCGTGGCGGCAGTGCGCACGGCGCTTGCCGAACATGACGATCCCGAAGCCGGCCTGTACGAATTCGGGATAAGCTTCGTCACCCATATGACCGATGAGAAGGTCATCAACGCGATGCGCACCGTTCTCGGCGTTCGCGACCGTATGCCGGTGCTCTGTCAACGCTTCTTCAAGGGCCCGGAAAACCTGCGCACCATCATGCGCGACTTCCTGGAACGGCACATCGCCGAAGGCGCACTTGAGATCGACGACATCGATCTCGCTGCCGGCCAGTTCCTCGATCTCGCCAGCGGTAGTTTCTTCAAGCTCCGCCTTTTCGGAAGCATGGAAGAGCCGCCGCCGCGCGACGAAATCGAGCGCGTCATCCGCGGCGCGATCCGGGTCTTCATGGCCGCCTACGGCGCGCGCCGGCACGAGACCGCCTGACCGCACCCTTGACCGTCGCGCTCCATCGGCCAAAATCCCGCAATAGCGATCAAATCCGGCTGCCGGCCTTCCTCTAAGGAAGAAGCTGCAACCAGGAGAATGAGGATGAGCGCCGTCGGACGGGCGATCTGGTTCATCGAGAGCCATTTCGAAAGCGATATATCGCTGGAAGAGATATCGGAAGCAGCCGGATTGTCGCGCTACCATCTGTCGCGCAWCTTCGGGCTCGTCACCGGTCACTCGATCAGCGGCTATATAAGAGGGCGGCGCCTCAGCCGCGCCGTGCCCGCGTTACTCGGCAGCTCATCCACCATTCTCGAGGTTGCGCTTTGCGCGGGCTACGGCTCGCACGAGGCCTTCACCCGTGCCTTCCGCGACCAGTTCGGCATGACGCCGGATGCGGTGCGCAGACAGGGGCACGCCCGTAACCTTGTCTTGCTGGAGCCGATCAGAATGGACCCTGCCCACCACAACGACCTCGAACCGCCCCGCTTCGAAACCCTTCAGCCGATGCTCTTTGCCGGTCTGCAGGAGATTTACCCCTATGGCGGCAACGCCGCCATTCCCTCTCTCTGGCAGAAATTCAATGCCCATTTCGGACATATCTCCGGTCAGAAAAGCAATGTCGCCTACGGCATCTGTACGCATATCGACGGCGAAGCGGAGAAATTCCGCTATATGGCCGCGGTCGAGATCTCCGATGCCGACGATCTGCCGGCGGATTTTGCAACGCTCAAGCTTCCAGGCCAGCGCTACGTCGTCTTTGCCCATCGCGGCCACGTCTCCGGCATTCCGGCGACGATGAACAGGATTTTTGGCGCATGGTGGCCAACCTCGGGCCTGGAGCACGGCGAGACGCCCGACATGTTCGAACGCTACGACGAGCGCTTCGACCCCTATACCGGCATGGGCGTCACCGAAATCTGGTTGCCGATCAGAGCATGATGCCAAGTGCGAGCGGTTTTCGGACGACATCATGCTCTAACTCTTTGATTGAGAACAGGATTCAAATTTAAGGCCGACCCCGGCCTTAAATCATCCTGTTCTAGGGAATAAAAGTCACATCGGTTTCGTATACCCCCTTGCGGCGCTTGCCTGGCAGGCCGGCGACATTACATTGCGAGCGTCATTCACGCATGTGACGCAAAAGGGATATATGCTGATGCAGGAAATCATGACGCTCATTCAGGATCCGGCCGCCTGGGTGGCGCTCATCACGCTGGTGGTGATGGAAGTCGTTCTCGGGATCGACAACCTGATCTTCATTTCCATTCTCACCAACAAACTGCCGCCCGAGCACCGGGAGAAGGCCCGCAAGATCGGCATCGGTCTTGCGCTCGTCATGCGTCTCGCCCTGCTCGGCACCATCGCCTGGATCGTGCAGCTGACCGAACCGCTGTTTGAAGCCTTCGGCCACGGCTTCTCCTGGAAGGATCTGATCCTGATTGCCGGTGGTCTGTTCCTCGTCTGGAAGGCCACCAAGGAAATCCACCACAGCGTCGATCCGGAAGATCACGGCGAGGACTTCATCGCAAGTTCGGCCACGACAGGCTTTGCATCGGCCATCGGCCAGATCCTGCTGCTCGACCTCGTCTTCTCCGTCGACAGCATCATCACTGCCGTCGGCATGACGCCGCATCTGCCGATCATGGTGGTCGCCGTCGTCGCCGCCGTCACCGTCATGCTTGTTGCAGCGACCCCGCTTGCCAACTTCATCGAGAGGAACCCGACGATCGTCATGCTGGCGCTCGCTTTCCTGCTGATGATCGGCACGACGCTGATCGCCGAAGGCATGGGCTTCCATGTGCCGAAGGGCTACGTCTACGCCGCCATGGCCTTCTCGGCGCTGGTCGAGGTGCTGAACATGTTCGCGCGCAACGCCCGCAAGCGAAAACGCGACGCCGCGCATTGAGGCTTGGGCAGGAGGGCGCGGCGGAACTGGCGCGCCCTCACGCATTGCCATCAGGCCGTTCCTGGCGTGTTTTTCTTGACGCGCCCGGTTGAATATGGCCTAAGGCCAGCCGAACGGACGATCGGCGGATAGTGCGGGCGCATGCCCTTTTTCCGGCCGGTTTGCCGATGAAGCTATCTGCATCCTTCCGGCCGTACGTCGCTTTCCCATGAAAGCCGTCCGGCATTCATTGACGGGCACACACAATGACAGTTTCCGGGACAGCTACCGGCGTCCGCGTCCGCATCGCTCCCTCGCCGACCGGCGAGCCGCATGTCGGCACCGCTTACATCGCTCTTTTCAACTACCTTTTCGCCAAGAAGCATGGCGGCGAGTTCATCCTGCGCATCGAGGATACCGATGCGACGCGCTCGACCCCGGAATTCGAAACGAAGGTGTTGGACGCCCTGAAATGGTGCGGGCTGGAATGGAAGGAAGGCCCTGATATCGGCGGCCCCTACGGCCCCTATCGCCAGTCCGACCGCAAGGAAATGTACCAGCCTTACGGGCAGGAATTGCTGGACAAGGGCCATGCCTTCCGCTGTTTCTGCACACCCGCGCGGCTGGAGCAGATGCGCGAAACCCAGCGCGCCGCCGGCAAGCCGCCGAAGTACGATGGTCTCTGCCTCAACCTCACGGCCGAGGAAGTCACCTCGCGTATGGCCGCCGGCGAGACGACCGTCATCCGCATGAAGATTCCGGCCGAAGGCTCATGCGACTTCACGGACGGCGTCTACGGCGATGTCTCCATTCCGTGGGATTCGGTCGACATGCAGGTGCTCGTCAAGGCCGACGGCATGCCGACCTATCATATGGCCAATGTCATCGACGACCATTTGATGAAGATCACCCATGTGGCGCGCGGCGAGGAATGGCTGGCTTCGGTGCCGAAGCACATCCTGCTTTATCGCTATTTCGACTGGGATCAGCCGGTCTTCATGCATCTGTCGCTGATGCGCAATGCCGACAAGTCGAAGCTGTCGAAGCGCAAGAACCCGACCTCGATCTCCTATTACTCCGCGCTCGGCTATATCCCGGAAGCGCTGATGAACTTCCTCGGCCTGTTCTTCATCCAGATCGCCGAGGGCGAAGAGCTCCTTGGTATGGACGAGCTCTCCGAGAAGTTCGACCCGGCAAACCTCTCCAAGGCCGGTGCGATCTTTGACATTCAGAAGCTCGACTGGCTGAACGGCCGCTGGATCCGCGAGAAGCTTTCCGAGGAGGAATTCCAGGGGCGTGTGCTGAGTTGGGCGATGGAAAACGACCGTCTCAAGGAAGGTCTGCGCCTGTCGCAGACGCGCATTTCCAAGCTCGGAGAACTGCCCGATCTTGCCGGCTTCCTGCTGAAGTCCGATCTCGGCCTGCAGCCTTCCGACTTCGCCAAGATTAAGTCGCCGCCGGAAGAGATCCTGGAGATCCTCAACACCGTTCAGCCGGATCTCGAAAAGATCCTGGAATGGAATGTCGAGACGATCGAGGCGGAGCTGCGCGCGATCGCCGACCGCATGGGCAAGAAGCTGAAGGTCGTGGTCTCGCCGCTCTTCGTCGCCGTGTCCGGCTCGTCGCGCTCGCTGCCACTCTTCGATTCCATGGCGATCCTCGGCCGCTCGGTCGTGCGTCAGCGCCTGAAGCTCGCCTCGCAGGCGGTCGCCGCCCTCGTCGGCTCGAAATGACAGCGAAAGCCCCTCCCCACAAGGGGGAGGGTTAGCGCGGAGCCATTCGCGACGCTTCGAGCCAACGGAAACGTTGATTTAGAATTCATGCCGCATCGATGAGGCAAAAGACATGAACGACAAGACTGAAAACACCCTTTCCTCCGACGCGACGGAAGTGCGCGCCCAGAAGCTGAAGCTGCTGCGCGAGCAGATCGGCGAGGTCTATCCGGCGCATTTCCACCGCACGATGACCAATGCCGAGCTCATCGCGAAATATGAGAACCTGGAACCTGACGTCGAGACGCAGGATGTCGTCACCGTCGCCGGCCGCGTATACTCGTCGCGCAACTCCGGCATGTTCATGGACATCCACGATGCCGGCGGTAAGATCCAGATTTTCAGTCACAAGGACACGACCCCGGAAGAAGCTCGCGCCCTGCTGCCGATGATCGACATCGGCGACATCATCGGCGTCACCGGTATCGTGCGCCGCACCAAGCGCGGCGAGCTGACGATCAACGCACAGACGATCACCATGCTGACGAAGTCGCTGCTGCCGATGCCGGAAAAGTGGCACGGCCTCTCCGACATCGAGTTGCGCTATCGCAAGCGCCATCTCGACATCATGACCAACGAGGATTCGAAGCTCCGCTTCCAGCAGCGCTCGAAGATCCTCTCCGGCATCCGCCGCTTCATGGAAAATGACGGCTTCATGGAAGTCGAGACGCCGATGCTGCATTCGGTCTATGGCGGCGCCACCGCCGAGCCGTTCAAGACGCATCACAACACGCTGAAGCTCGACATGTACCTGCGCATCGCGCCGGAACTGTTCCTCAAGCGCACGCTGGTCTCGGGGCTGACCGACAAGGTCTTCGAGATCAACCGGAACTTCCGCAACGAAGGCGTCTCCACCCGGCACAATCCCGAATTCACCATGATGGAGTGTTACTGGGCCTATGCCGATTACGAGGACATCATGGACCTCGTCGAGCGGCTGTTCGAGAGCTTGGCGCTCTCCATTCACGGTGCGACGGAATTCCCCTTCGGCGACAAGACCATGTCCTTCAAGGGTCCGTTCAAGCGCGTTCCGATGCCCGATGCCGTCAAGGAAGCGACCGGCATCGACTTCCTCGCCATCAAGACCGATGAAGAGGCGCGTGCCGCCGCCAAGGCTGCCGGCTTTGCGGTCGAGAAGGATTGGACCTGGGGCGAATGCCTCGCCTTCATCTTCGAGGAAAAGGTCGAATCCACGCTGATCCAGCCGTCGCATGTCACGCATTTCCCGAAGGACATTTCGCCCTTCGCCAAGGAAGTGCCGGGCGAGCCGCGCCTGGTCGAGCGTTTCGAGACCTATTGCAACGCCTGGGAACTCGGCAACGCCTTCTCGGAGCTGAACGATCCCGAGGAGCAGCGTCGCCGCATGGTCGAGCAGCTCGAACAGGCGCATGCCCGCGGCGAAAAGGAAAAACAGCTGGACGAGGAATTCCTCGACGCCATCGACCAGGGCATGCCGCCGGCAGGTGGCCTTGGCATCGGCGTCGACCGCCTCATCATGCTTCTGACCAATGCGCCGTCGATCCGCGACGTCATCCTCTTTCCGGCCCGCCGCAGCAAGGCCGACTGACAGGAACAGACGTAAAAGAATGAGGCGGAGTACCGGGCCGGCACTCCGCCTTTTTATGCCGGTCGTTCAGTGAGATTTGGCGGCTTCTGCCGGCGGCTCTTCCGCCGGCGCCTCGGCCACCACATCGGCGCCGCGGCCCTCGGCAGCAGGCGCGGCTTCGCTTTCGGCCGGCGGTACTGCGCCATGTCCGCCACCTGCGGCCTTCTTTTCCTTGCCCTTTTCCCCGTTCTTCGTCGAACCAACCGCGACCGGGTCCACGCAATCCTCGGGATCCTTGAAGGCGGCGCTGATCATGGCGATCTCGTCAAACGGCATCTCTATCCGTTCGCCAAAGAACAGTCCGTTTTCGCTGGCCTTGCCGTCGTAGTAGCGCGCTGTATAGGACTTATCGTCGAGGCCGGGAACGGTCTTGTCGGGATGCGGGATATAGACGACGTCGGCGCCGATCGCGCGGCCGCGAATGTCGGCACGCAACGTCGGGCCGTTCTCGTCGAGCACCACCACCTGGACCAGATCCGGCTTCTGCGCGGCATAAACGGCCTGGGCGACCCGAAGCGCGGTCTTGACGCGCGTCATCCCATCGGTCGGTTCGGTCTTGATGTATTTCCGCACCCAGACGTGGTCCTGCTTCCGGATCGTCACCAGGTTGACGTCGCTGCATTCGAGCCCGTAGCCACCACCAGTTGCACCGATCAGCCTGTCCTTGCCGACATAGACCGCCGCACCGCCGGAAACGCCCATGAGAAGAGCGACTCCACCGATGATGATTGCCAATTTCCGGGAAGGCCGGAATATGCGCAGTAAGGCCTTCACGCCAACTGCTCCGCCATCTGAAACTCCAACGCAGGACAAGTGCTGAGAACGCTAAGGAAATGACGTTTCCGAAAGTTTAAGTGGGMATGCGAAGCCTGACCCATTTTGGGAAAACACCAAAAAAGGTCCGCTTTTTCCGGCCGCTTGCCACGGCCTGTTCCGCCATGCTCTAACCGCCCATGGCCTTCACGCTTCGCCAGGTTCAATATTTCGTCGCCGTCGCCGAACAGGGTTCGGTGACGCGAGCCGCACAGAACCTTTCGATCTCGCAATCCTCGGTGACGGAAGCACTGAAGGAGCTCGAAACCGACCTCGGCGTCGAGCTCTTCGAGCGTCATCCGCGCGGCCTGACGATCACCCATAACGGCCACCAGTTCCTGCGCCACGCGACGAAGATCCTGGCCTCCGTCTCCGATGCACGGACCAGCTTTTCCGGCCAGCAAAGCGCCCTCTCCGGAACGCTGAACATCGGCGTCACTTCGCTCGTCGCCGGCTACGTCCTCTCCGATCTCTTGGCGCGATACCGCCGCGCCTGCCCGGGCATCGAGGTCAGCGCCATCGAGGACAATGGCGGTTATCTCGAACATCTGCTGGTCGGCGGCGAATTGGATGTCGCCGTCATGGTGATCTCCAACCTGCGCGACCGCATGGCGCTGCAGGCGGAAATCCTCGAAACCTCGCCCTATCGACTATGGCTGCCGATGGGCCACCCGCTGGTCTCGGCCGACATCATCTCGGTCGCCGACATCGCCCGCGAACCGCTGATCATGCTGACGGTCGACGAAATCGAGGAAAACACCGGCAAACTGCTCTCAGCACTCGGCGCCCGCCCGCATGTCGCCTTCCGCACCCGCTCGGTGGAGGCGGTGCGCAGCCTGGTTGCAACAGGCGCCGGCGTGGCGCTGCTTCCCGATCTCGTCTATCGCCCGTGGTCGCTGGAAGGCGACCGCATCGAAAGCCGCGATGTCTCGGGCTCGCTGCCGGTCGTCCAGGTCGGCATGGTCTGGCGCAAGGGCTCCAGCCTGCCGCAGGCGGCACGCGATTTTGTCGGCATCGCCGAAAGCATGCGCTCCGGTCGCATCCGCTGATATCGGAATTTCCGATATCGCCTTTCTGATAAATGAATTTGCGAAAGCGAACTTTTCACGTCACCTTTTCAACCGGGAACAAAACGCCACAGAAGTGGCACCAAACCGGGAGACGGATGATGACGAATCTCTTGAAATCCTGCACGGCAGCACTCGCCTGCTTGAGCTTCGCCACGCAGGTGATCGCCGCAGAACCGCTCAAGGCGCTCGGCAAGGGCGAAGGTGCGGTCAGCATCGTGGCCTGGGCCGGCTATATCGAGCGCGGCGAAACCGACAAGAATTACGACTGGGTCACCGATTTCGAAAAGGAGACCGGCTGCAAGGTCTCCGTCAAGACCGCCGCCACCTCCGATGAAATGGTATCGCTGATGAACGAGGGCGGCTTCGATCTCGTCACCGCATCGGGCGACGCCTCGCTCCGCCTCATCGCCGGCAAACGTGTCCAGCCGATCAACACCGACCTGATCCCGAGCTTCAAGACCGTCGACGAGCGCCTGCAGAACGGCCCGTGGTACACGGTCGGCGGCGTGCATTACGGCGTKCCCTATCTCTGGGGGCCGAACGTGCTGATGTACAATACCGACGCCTTCAAGGACAAGGCGCCGACGAGCTGGAATGTCGTCTTCGAAGAGCAGACGCTGCCCGACGGCAAGTCCAATAAAGGCCGCGTCCAGGCCTATGACGGCGCGATCTACATTGCCGACGCCGCAATGTATCTGATGGCCCATAAGCCGGATCTCGGCATCAAGGACCCCTACGAGCTGAACGAGGACCAGTACAAGGCCGCCCTCGACCTCTTGCGCGGCCAGCGCAAGCTCGTCTCCCGCTACTGGCACGACGCGATGATCCAGATCGACGATTTCAAGAACGAAGGCGTTGTCGCTTCCGGCTCCTGGCCCTTCCAGGTGAACCTGCTGCAGGCCGACAAGCAGAAGATCGCCTCCGCCTTCCCGGATGAAGGCGTGACCGGCTGGGCCGATACCACCATGCTGCACGCCGACAGCGAGCATCCGAACTGCGCCTATATGTGGATGGAACATTCGCTGAAGGCCAAGGTCCAGGGTGACGCCGCCGCTTGGTTCGGCGCCGTTCCCTCCGTTCCCGCCGCCTGCAAGGGCAACGAACTGATGGGCGATGCCGGCTGCGCCACCAACGGCTTCGATCACTTCGACAAGATCAAGTTCTGGAAGACCCCGGTCGCCAAATGCGCCACGCAGAGCGAATGCGTGCCGTACCATCGTTGGGTGTCGGATTATATCGGCGTGATCGGCGGGCGGTAATTTACGTCCTCACTGAGATGACCGTTGTAGCGTGAGACCTCTCCCCACAAGGGGGAGGGCTCCGAGTGGCACCCCCGAATTCCTGCCGAAACGCCAAGGTATTTGCGAAAGGGGTACGGCAGATTAAGCCCCTCCCCCTCGTGGGGAGGGGTTTGGGGCGGGGTCATCATATGAACCAAGACCGCAGCCTCTCTAAAAGCAAAGAAGCCGGAGCCCCCAATGACGTCAGCCGTCCGTTTCCAGCAGGTATCGCGCCATTTCGGCCAGGTTCGCGCCGTCGACGGCGTCGATCTCGAGATCGCGCCGGGCGAGTTCTTCGCGATGCTTGGCCCCTCCGGCTCAGGCAAGACGACGTGCCTGCGATTGATAGCCGGCTTCGAACAGCCGACATCGGGCCATATCCAGATCTTCGGCGAGACGGCCGAGGGCGTCCCGCCCTATCGCCGCAATGTCAACACTGTATTCCAGGACTACGCGCTCTTCCCGCATCTGAACATCCTCGACAATGTCGCCTACGGGCTGATGGTCAAGGGCATCGGCAAAGCGGAACGGATGAAGGCTGCGGGCGACGCCCTTGAGCTCGTCAAGCTGCCGGGCTATGGCGCCCGCCGCCCCGGCCAGTTGTCCGGCGGCCAGCGCCAGCGCGTGGCGCTCGCCCGCGCGCTCGTCAACAAGCCTAAGGTGCTGCTGCTCGACGAGCCGCTCGGCGCCCTGGACTTGAAACTGCGCGAACAGATGCAAGAAGAGTTGAAGAGCCTGCAGCGCGCGCTCGGCATCACCTTCGTCTTCGTCACCCACGATCAGGGCGAGGCGCTGTCCATGGCCGACCGCGTCGCCGTCTTCAACGACGGCAACATCGTCCAGGAGGGCACGCCGCAGGATATCTACCGCCGCCCGAAAAACCGCTTCGTCGCCGATTTCGTCGGCTCGTCGAACGTCATCGCGCCTGATCTGATGGCCTCACTCGGCGGCGAAAGACGCTGGGCAAGCCTTCGTCCCGAAGCAATCCGGCTGGCAGGCGACGGCGTCGAGGCGCAGGTCGACAATGCGAGCTTCCTCGGCGCAGCCACGCGCCTCACCGTTGGCCTCCGGGGGGCGCGGCTGCATGTGATGCTGCCGGCGGGCGCAGATGTGCCTGTCGTCGGCGCCGGCATACGCCTTGCCTGGCAGCCCGGCGATATCCACTACATGGATGACGCGGCATGACGGCGATCTTCATCACCACCAATGAGGCGACATCGATTCTTCCGGGGCGCGGCGGCCTCTTCGGCCGGCTGTCCGATGCCTTCTGGCGGCACCCGAAACTGCTGCTCTTCCTGATGCTGACACCGCCGCTGCTCTGGCTCGGCATCATCTATATCGGTTCGCTGCTCGCCCTGCTTCTGCAGAGTTTCTTTTCGATCGACGATTTCTCAGGCCTGGTGAATTACGAATTCACCCTTTCGACCTATGCGCAGCTTCTAAACCCGACGAATTTCGACATCATCACCCGCACTTTCGTCATGGCAGCGCTGGTGACCATCGCTTCCGCCTTGATCGCCTTCCCGATCGCCTACTACACAGCGCGTTATGCGCAAGGCAAATGGAAGGCGCTATTCTATCTCGGCATCATGCTGCCGCTCTGGTCGAGCTATCTCGTCAAGATCTACGCCTGGAAGCTGATCCTCGCCAAGGAAGGCATCCTCACCTGGATCTTCGAGAAGCTGCATCTCTCCTGGCTGCTGGACGGCATCCTGAACCTGCCTGTTATCGGCGGCAATTCGCTCTCGGTGAGCTACCTCGGCACCTTCATCGTCTTCGTCTATATCTGGTTGCCTTATATGATCCTGCCGACACAGGCAGCCCTCGAGCGTGTGCCCGGCAACCTGATAGAGGCCTCGTCGGATCTCGGCGCCACGCCGCGTCAGACTTTCCGCACCGTGCTGCTGCCGTTGGCATTGCCCGGCATCGTTGCCGGTTCGATCTTCACCTTCTCGCTGACATTGGGCGATTATATCATCCCGCAGATCATCGGCTCGTCCCGGCTCTTCATCGGCCAGGCGGTCTATACCCAGCAGGGAACGGCCGGCAACGTGCCGCTGGCGGCCGCCTTTTCCGTCGTGCCGATCGTCATCATGGCGCTCTATCTCTGGCTCGCGAAGAAACAGGGGGCCTTCGATGCGCTCTGACCTCAAGACATCGCCGCTTCCCCTGAAGATCGCAGCCGCCGGCGGGCTGCTCTTCCTGCACCTGCCGATCCTGCTGATCTTCGTCTACGCCTTCACGACGGAGGAGAAGAGCTATCAGTGGCCGCCGCCTGGCCTGACGCTGCAATGGTTCGCCGTTGCCTGGAACCGGCCGGATGTCTGGTCGGCGCTTGGGCTTTCCGTGCAGGTCGCCGTCATCGCCACGGCGATCGCGCTGGTGCTCGGCACGCTCTGTGCGGCAGCCGTCAGCCAGACGAAATTCTTCGGCCGCGAGGCGATCTCGCTGCTCGTCATCCTGCCGATTGCGCTTCCCGGCATCATCACCGGCATTGCGCTGCGCTCCGCCTTCAGCCTGTTCGATATCCCGTTTTCGGTCTGGACCATCGTGCTCGGTCACGCCACCTTCTGCGTCGTGGTCGTCTACAACAATGCGGTCGCCCGCTTCCGCCGCACATCAGGCTCGCTGATCGAGGCCTCGATGGATCTCGGCGCCGACGGCTTCCAGACCTTCCGCCATGTCATCCTGCCGAATATCGGCACTGCCCTGCTCGCTGGCGGCATGCTCGCCTTCGCGCTGTCCTTCGACGAGGTCATCGTCACCACCTTCACCGGCGGCCAGCAATCGACCTTGCCGATCTGGATGCTCGAAGAACTCATCCGCCCGCGCCAACGCCCGGTCACCAATGTGGTCGCCATGGTCGTCGTGCTCGTTACCTTCCTGCCGATCCTGGCAGCCTATTACCTCACCCGCGACGGCGACCAGATCGCCGGCGCCGGCAAATAACAGGGAGAACATCATGGATATCCAAATGCTGATCGGTTCCCGCTTTGAAAAAGGCACGGAAACGGAAGAGCACGTCCTGAACCCCAAGACGGGCGAGACGGTGCTGGACCTTGCCGAAGCGTCGCTTTCCCAGGTCGACGCCGCAGTCGACGCCGCCGAAAAGGCCTTCACGAGCTGGTCGCAGACGACGCCCGGCGAGCGCTCCGGCTACCTGTTGAAGATCGCCGACGCGATCGAGAAGGATGCCGCCGGCTTTGCCGCACTAGAGGCGCTGAACTGCGGCAAGCCGATCAATGCGGTGCTGAACGACGAAATCCCGGCGATCGTCGATTGTTATCGCTTTTTTGCGGGGGCCGTGCGCAACCTGCACGCACCGGCGGCCGGCGAATACCTGCCCGGCCACACCTCAATGATCCGTCGCGATCCAATCGGCATCGTCGGCTCGATCGCGCCGTGGAACTATCCGCTGATGATGATGGCCTGGAAGCTGGCGCCGGCGATCGCTGGCGGCAACACCGTCGTCTTCAAGCCCTCAGAGCAGACGCCGCTGACGGCGCTGAAAATGGCGAAGCTGCTCTCGGGAATCCTTCCCGAGGGCGTCGTCAACGTCATCCTCKGCCGCGGCGAAAGCGTCGGCAACGCGCTGATCAACCATCCCAAGATCGGCATGATCTCGATCACCGGCGATGTCGCAACCGGCAAGAAGGTGCTGCAGGCCGCCGCCAAGACAGTCAAGCGCACGCATCTGGAACTCGGCGGCAAGGCCCCGGTCATCATCTTCGACGATGCCGATATCGATGCCGTCGTCGCAGGCATCCGCACTTTCGGCTATTACAATGCCGGCCAGGACTGCACCGCCGCCTGCCGCGTCTATGCAGATGCCAAGGTCTACGACAATTTCGTCGCCGACCTCTCCTCGGCCGTCTCGAGCATCCGCTTCAACCAGGCCGACGATACCGAAAACGAGATCGGCCCGCTGATCTCCAAGCGCCAGCGCGACCGCGTCGAAAGCTTCGTCGCCCGCGCTTCCGAACACAAGCACATGGAGATCACCGCCGGCGGCAAGGTTTCCGGCGACAAGGGTTTCTTCTTCACGCCGACGGTCATATCAGGCGCCCTGCAGGACGACGAGATCGTCCGGCGCGAGGTCTTCGGCCCGGTCGTCTCGGTCACCCGCTTTTCCGATGCCGACGACGCCGTTGCCTGGGCAAACGACAGCGACTACGGCCTGGCCTCCTCCGTCTGGACCAAGGATATCGGCCGCGGCATGAAGACTGCCGCCCGCCTGCAATATGGCTGCACCTGGATCAACACGCATTTCATGCTGGTCAACGAGATGCCGCATGGCGGCCTCAAACAGTCGGGCTACGGCAAGGACATGTCGGTCTACGCGCTGGAAGACTACACCGCCGTACGCCACGTGATGATCAATCACGGCTGACCGGCGAAAGATATCCCGTGGATATGAAGCGCGCCTCGGGGCGACCGACTGCTCGACGGCGACATCCGCATCATCGACCGCGAAGGCGGTTCTCGGCGGTGACGCCTTTGTCAGTCCCGCCGTGTCGACGCCGGTGCTCGTCTCACGCGCCGGCAAGGCCCCTCTCGTCATTCGCGCCCAGCCGCTGAGACGCCGGCGGGATTATCTCAGGCCGCGTGGCCGTAAAGCGCCAGCAATTGTCCGCCGCCGCTCCAGATCATGTCGAGCGCGACATAGACGATGATCGCAAGGCCGATCCAGCCGATCCACCTGAAGCGATTGAGCAGCCTGGCGACGAAATTCGACGCGACGCCCATCAGCAGCACCGAAAGGATGAGGCCGAAGATCAGCGCGTTGATGTTCTCTTTCGCAGCGCCGGCGACGGCGAGCACATTGTCGAGCGACATCGAGACGTCGGCGAAGATGATCTGGCCGATCGCCTGCCGGAAGAGCTTCGGCTTGATGTGGGAGACGTCGTGCGCTTGCTCCTCGTCGGCCGAGAGCAGCTCGCGGGCCATTGTCCAGCAGATCCACAGCAGCATCAGGCCGCCGGCAAGCGTGATGCCGGTGATGACAAGAAGCCTGGCGGCGATGACGGCGAAGATGATGCGGATGACGGCCGCCGCTGCAATGCCGACGGCGATCGCCTTGCCGCGCAGCTCGCTGACGAGGCCGGCCGCGGCCATGCCGATGACGATGACATTGTCTCCCGACAGCAGGAGATTGATCATGATGACTTCGAAATAAGCGGAGATTGTATGCTGGTCCAGAAAAGCTGGCATGATGACGGAGCTTTCATCGACGGGGCAAATCGATCGTTCCTTGAAACAGATCGTACGGTCTTTGGAAAGACCGCATTTCTCCCCCGCGTTTCTCCAAAGAGATCGCCATTCCATTCAAACGATCTGGAACATTTTCCCGGTTGCTGCGTCTTTCCCAGGCAAACGCAAAGGATGATATCATGCTGAAATGGGCTCTGATATTTTTCGTGGTCTCGATCATCGCCGGCTTCTTCGGTTTCTCGGGCGTCTCCGCCGCCACCGCGACAATCGCCCGCGTTCTCTTTGGCATCGCGCTGGTGATCTTCCTGATCTTCCTTGTCCTTGCACTGATGGCCGGCCAAGCAATCCTATGAGCGGTTGCAGGGCCGCTTGAAGACATCGAGGCCGCATCACTTCTGCATGCGGCCCTTCCTCTCTGTTGTCGAACGTCTCGGCCAGTTCGGCCGTACATGGAACATGGCTAGGTCTTTTGCTCCTATCGCCTATTTCAACTCGGCAAGGAGAGCATCGGCACCTTTGCGAACGCCCACCATGGAGGCGTCCATCGCCGTGAAGCTTGCGCCGATATTCATCGCATTGGGATATTGCTTGGTGACATAGGACGACAGGAGACGATTGCTTGCTGCATCATAGATCTCCACGGCATAATTCACCGAACCGGTCATCGAACCTTCTCGGCCGCGAGCGGCCTGGACGGTATTGTACAATCCGCCTGCGACGTCGATGCGCGTGACCGTTCCGAGTACCGCAGTCGTCGCCTTCGCCCCCGTCAGCGTCAGATGCAATCTGAGAGTTGCCGGAGCGACAGCGCTGACGACCGCAAAGCGCGTCTTCAATTTTTCGGTGAATTGAGTCTGCATGTAATTGGCCAGGAAGATCCTGTCTTTTTCCGGAAGCTTGCCAAACTGACTGTCAGGACCGTTATAGACGGTTGCGGGATCGACGATGATCCGGTTGTACTGGCTCCAGTTGACTTTCGTCTGATAGCGATACGGCACGCGGCCGGTTTTATCCTCAGTGTTCGGCTGGAGCTGTGATGCCGAAGCAAGTCCCGAATAAACCGTGGGGTCAGGGGTCGTGCATGCGGCAACGCTCGAACAGGCAAGCATCACTGCAACGCCGATTTTCAGATTTTTTATCAAGGACTTGGCTCCAGCTTTGGAAATGCCGAATGGCATGGGATCTGCTGGCACCGGTTTTATGGAATTCGAATGTTGCTGTGTTTGCTATGATATGCGGAAATGTTCGCGAGCCGCCTTTTGCCGCGAAGACAGCGCGATGCGTGACGACGCCACGACGGGCAGTAAGTCAATGTGATGAAGGGATCGACGGCGAGCCCCCGGGCTGGATCCACTGAGGAGCGGGAAGATCGATCACGACGACCAGGCCGGTTGGCTTCCTGTCCAACAACGTCAATTGTCCATTGTGCGCTTTGGTAACAATTCCTTTGGCGATCGGAAGGCCGAGCCCAAGCCCGGAACCGCCTTTGGCACCGATCTGGCGGGATTTATCCACTTTGAAGAACGGCTCCAGAACTTTCGCCTTGGCCTCATCGGTCAAACCAGGGCCGTTGTCGCCCACCGATATTTTGATCCCGCCATCGTCGCTCTCTTGCAGATCGATTTCGACTTGCTTTGCATAACGAGACGCATTGTCGACCAGATTGGTAATTGCCCGAGTAAGGGCCTGAGGTTTGCAGATAAACGCCAGCCGCCGCGGACCGGTGAAGCTCACATCGACGCCCATGTCGGAGAAGTCTGTCGCAATCGTCTGCAACAGGCTTGAGATATCGACCTTTCGATCAGTCTCCGCAGTGGATGCGTCTTTGAAATAGGCCAGGCACTCGTCGATCATGAAACTCAAGGTGGCTATATCGGCCAGCATCAGGCTGCGAAGCTCGGGCTCGCCGGAACGCTCGGCACGCATCCGCAATCTCGTCAGAGGTGTCCTGAGATCATGACCCACGCCACTCAGCATTCTTGTTCGATCCTCTGCCATGCTCTGGATTCGATCGCTCATGACGTTCAGCGATTCCGCCAGACTTCGAATCTCGGATGCGCCATCAGGTTCGAAAGGCTTTTCCCAGCTGCCCTCCATGCTCGCTCGCTTCGCAGCGGCGGCAAAGTGCCTTAGAGGTTCGGTGATGAGCCGGCTGCTGAAATATGCGAGCAGCACCAATGGGATGACGATCTTCAAAAATCCGCTCGCCGCAGCTGGAACAAACCAGACATGGCTGGGAAAAACCGGCAGTTGAAAGACGAGGGCGCGCTTGTCGTCGATTCTGACAGTCAGGACATCAGGGTGCGATTGACCGATGACGAAGCGATGAAATGCCGCGAAAATATTGTCGGCGAGCATGGTGTTGGTACGTGCCACCAACTCGCCTGGAGATACCATCTGCTGTTTGCCGGCAAGCGGCCGGTCCAGGGACAGTTTTTCGACCCCAACGCCGAGTGCCGCTGCTCTCTTGAGAACGGTCACTTCGTCTTGCGCTGAACTTGCCTGCGCAAATTGCTCCGCGACCATCGCCGCCCTGGCAGCAAACAGGCCGTTTTGAAACCCGCGGTCATGACGGCCGTAAATATAGGGCTCCATGGCGGTCGCCACCACGGAAACGAGCACGACAAGGAAGGTCGCCAATATGAGGATCTGGCTTTGGATCGAAGCGCGCCGAAAATTTCTCAAGAGAGACGCTCTACCTTGGATGCAAAGAGATATCCCCCCAGCCGCACCGTCTTTATGAACGTCGGATCTTTCAGATTTGGTTCGATCTTTTGCCTGACCCGGCTGATGTGGGCGTCGATGCTGCGCTCGACCGGGCCCGCCGATCCGGCATGTGTCATCGACAAGAGCTGTTCGCGCGTCAAAACCTTGTTGGGATTGCAGCAGAACGCCAGCAGGATATCGAACTCCGCGGTTGTCATGGAAACCTGCGCTCCGTCCGCGTCGTGGAGTTGACGGCTTTTTGGATCGATGCGCCATCCTGAGAACATCATCGGTCCAAGTGCTTCCTCCTGATGATGCGCATATGACGCTCTTCGGAGAATACTCTTGATCCGGGCCAGCAGCTCGCGGGAGTTGAATGGTTTCGTCACATAGTCGTCGGCTCCGAGTTCCAGGCCGAGAATACGATCGATATCCTCCTGGAGCGCCGTCAGCATCAGGATTGGCACCGAGCACGACGCACGAAGCCGCCTGCAGATGCTGAAGCCGTCCTCGCCCGGCAACATCGCATCCAGGACGATGAGATCGAATTGCTGTCGCGCCATCATTCGATCCATAGCCGCGCCGCTCTCCACCGACGAGGCCTCGAAGCCGCTGCCTCGGACAAGGTCCACCAGCATATCCGCGATGGCGGGATCGTCTTCGACGATGAGGATATGAGCCTGATTGGGAGCTGCCATTTCATATGCCATTCGTCATTCGCTCTATTGCCGGGAGATGCCTCTCGGCGCGAAATTACCACGTTTCACCGTGTCAAGGTCACGCGGCCTCGCCACTGTCAACCGCGGTGATTAATCTCCCGGTCATCAGACACCACGCGACCTGCCCCCGCACCGACACGGCTCCGCCTTTAGGATATCAAGTGCAATGCAATGCTATATTCGATAATGTTGAGATATGTTGCGGGATTTTCGACCCGGAGTCCGCCGTCAAAACTGRCTTTCGGGATCGCCACTGATTTCCACCTTGTCACCTTGGATGGCGCTATCGATGATGACGGTCGCGATGAAACACATCCGAACGACCAGCAGGCAAAAGAACACCAGAGAGACGATCGCCGTCGTGTAATGCTTCAACGCTGAGCGCTTCGGGAGCCGTGCGGTGAGCTTGTGGAGAACGTTTCTGGCGAGACGACCGACCGCCACCAGCAGGAACAATGCCGTGATGATGTATCCGCTTGCTGACGCTGCCCCGAGCAACTGAAACATGAGAAGGCACCCGCACCACGTAAAAAGTTCTGGTCTCGGAATGACGCTTTCGAGCCCACGAAACCCGGCGGAAAGATGCCCATAGGATCCGTCCGGAACGAGGCGCGGCATGGCCGGTCGGAGAGACAGTGCCGGGTCGTCGGGATCTGAACCGGGCAAAGACCGGTCCGTCGGCGATGAGAATTCGCCCACGTCTAATCAGCCCGCTCCGCGCTTGATGTGGCGCGGCGACTTAAAAGAAGAGATGTGGCGGCACGCCACCGGGATGCCTTCGCCGTGCCTGCAGTCACTGTCTCGTTTGCAGCCGGGGCTCTTTGGACTGCAGCAATTCTGCCTGTCCTTGGCTCCGTGAGGGCCGCGACCCTTCGCAGAAATGCGTCGCTGTCGAATTCCTTCGAGGAGCGAACCGACTTTGCTGTCGATTGGGCCGTGTGGAAAAACACCTCCAGATTGATGACCGGTATCGGCTGGATGTTTCGGACCATATCGATATCCGATCGCATCGTTACGACCAGAAAATATCGGTCCGAACGCAAGGCGTCGAAGAGCTCCGGCACCGAGGACACAGCCGTCGCGACATATCCGTTCTCATTCAATTTCGAGACGATGTCGCAGGCAGCGCCTTTGCCGAGAAAGACGAGAATTGGCTTTTGCTGATTGCTTTGCGCGGAAGACATCACTGGCACACTCCTGACTTGTCGCCAAAAGTGTAGCCCGCATCGATGCTTTGGTTTGTTCGGTTTTATTCGATTTTATTGCGCGCGCGAGCGCTCGCAAACTTCGTCAACGTTCATCCGAATGTGGTGGTACCTCCGTGCATATTCACGACAACGCCGCTCTAAGCCAGGGATGCATCCCGGCCGCCTTTCTCAGCAGCCTGTCGATCGATATGGCTCCCGCACCCGAAGCCGCCAGGACGAACATGCCGCCGGCAATCGCCAGGTCTTTCTCGAAATGCAGCAGCTCGTTCTGGCTCGCAAAGTTCGTGTGAAAAAGCAAGGCGGTCGCCAGGCAGAAGAGCGCCAGTGCCAGTGCGCCAAGCCGGCTGAGGAAGCCTGTCGCAACGGAAAGGCCGGCGCCGATCTGAAGGGCAATGGTGGCAAGCGCGACCGGCGCCGACAGCCCCAGTTTCACGAAAATGTCGATGGTCGCAGTGATATCTGCCGCGAGTGACCAACCTTCGTGCAGGAAGATCAGCGACAGCAGGAGCCTGCCGAGGAAAAGAATGAGATCGGCCAGTCCGGGCCGGCTTGAGGCGCTTTCCATCATACCCTCCAGTGAGAAGAGCAGGCGGCTCTCCCGCCTGCTCTTGCGTTCATATGCTCGTCAATTGCCGCCCCTGGCCGCGATGACCTTTTGCAGATCTTCGAGTTCCTCGCAGCCGCTCGGACAAAGTTGCTTCAGCGATGACACCTGCTCCTCCGCCTTCGCCATCTCGCCTGTCTCGACATAGAGTTCGCCGAGATATTCACGCGCTGCCCTGTGATCGGGCTGCAGCTCTAGCGCCTTGGTGTAGTAGGTCAGCGACGTTCTGTAGTCGCCCGTCTTGCGCAGCGTATATCCCATCAGATTATAGACATCCGCCTGCTGGTTGTCTTCGGCAAGACTGCGAAGCTCTGCCAACGCACCAGCATAGTCCTTGGCATCGATCTTGGCGCGCACCGAGGTCAGGTCGGGAGCGTCTGTCGATTGCATGTTGTCGACGGCAAAGGCGGGAAGCGCCGTCACCGCGGAGAAGCCTKCGGATATAGCGCAAAGCCAGATGTATCCGAGAATTGCATATTTCGTCATGGTGATCTCCTTTCGGCCTTTCAGGCCTGGATTGTCGGCGTGAAGCCATAGGCGCTTCCGTCCTTGACAAAGGTGCCGGAGCCAGGAAATGGGAAATGTGAGCCGCAAATCGCGATATTGTCGGCAATGATGCGGTCGATAAGACGGCGGCGCGTGTCGATGGCCGTCGGCCCATCCTGGTCGTAGCTGCCCTGCCATTCAGGATGGGGTGCGAGCAGCGCCGGCACATACATGATATCGGCCGAGACGAGCAGTTGCTTGCTGCCGGAGGCGACAAGATAGGTCGAATGGCCTGGCGTGTGGCCGGGCGCGGCGACAAGCTGCACGCCGGGTGCGACTTCGGCGCCATCGGCGACGAGCTTCCAGTTCTTCCATTTCGGAAAGAACCCGGCGATGCGCTTGCCTGCCGGCTTGCGGCCTTCGGCGAGCTTTTCGACGCGGCCGGGCGCGGTCCACCAATTGTATTCGTCGGCATTGACGATGAGCTCGGCATTCGGAAAGACGGGATTGTTGGTGCCCTTTTCCATCAGTCCCCAGACATGGTCGGGATGGAAATGCGAGATCATGATCGTATCGATCTTCTTGTAGTCGATCCCCGCCGCGGCCATGTTCGCCGGCAGATGGGTGGCATTTTCCTGCCACTGGCCGACGCCCGAGCCGGCATCCATCATGATCAGGCGGTTACCGAGCTTCAGGACCACGACGGTCAGCGGGATCGGCATGAACTCGGTGGTAAGCCCGGCTTTCGATAGCGCCTCCTTGGTATCCTCGATCGAGGCATTCTTGATGAAGGCCGGGTCATGCGGCTTTCTCCAGATGCCGTCGTAGATTGCCGTGATCTCGATATCGCCGACCTTGTATTTATAGAAGCCGACCGCCGGCTCCAACGGTGTTGCAGCAAATGCCGGCATGACGAATTCAAGCTTCGACGACAGCCCGAATGCAGCAGCCGCAGCAGCCGACCCCAGGACGGCGCGACGTGACATGGTAAACATGACTATGCCTCCTCTTGTTGATGGCATTTCTGGTGGCGAAGACGGCTATTGCTCAGATGTCCTCGCTGACGAACTAGATCGCCGGCGGGGAACGCTTATTCCCGATCTTGGGCTTTATTTCTTCAAGTGATTGAAAAACAAGCGTGATTTCTATCGCGTGCGGCCAGTATCCCGCTGCATGCAGAAAAATCGGCGCCGGCGTGGAATAAAACCGCGTGCCGATCGGTCTAGACGGCAAGGGGCCGCATTGCATGCCTGCCGGTCTCACGCCTAAATTCGGCTGCTGTTGAGGCAGGGAGGATGATGACAAACGCTCAGATCACCTATCCCGTCGGATCGACCGATTGGATGCTGCTGTTGGCCAGGCACGCGTCAGGGACCCGCATTCGACCATCACCGCTAGCGATGTTTCTCGGTGGCGTGGGCCGACTATTGCACCTCATGGTCTCGGAAAAATCGAGCAGCGATCCGATCGCTTCGACGGCGGATGCGACCATGCAGCACGAGTTCATGCAGCGCTTTCAGGACATGATCGTTCCGCATCTTGACGCGGCCTATAATTTTGCCCGCTTCCTCAGCCGCGACGCGGATGCCGCACAGGATATTGTTCAGGAAGCGTTCCTGCGCGCCTACCGCAATTTCGACACCTATCGTGGCGGCGATCCGCGCGCCTGGCTCTTTGCCATCGTGAGGAACTGCTGCCATGTCTGGCGCCAGCAGGATCGCCGCAAGGCGCGGTTCGAGCAGCCTTTGGGCAATGACGGCTACCCTGACCCTGATGAGGGTGGTGAGTACCAGATCGCCTCGGAGGAGGATTCGCCGGAGACAGAAACGATCCGGCGAAGCGAGCAGCAGCGCGTGCGCGCTGTTATCAGCCGGCTGCCGGAGGCGATGCGGGAAATTCTTGTCTTGCGCGAGCTTGAGGATCTCTCCTACCGGCAGATCGCCGAGATCATCGATGCGCCGATCGGCACCGTCATGTCGCGGCTTGCCAGAGCGCGGCGTGATTTTGGCGATGCCTGGGATGCATGCAACAAGAGCGAGACGGCAGGATGAGTGAGGCCAATCAGAAAGGCTGCCCGGAATGGCGCGTCATGCTGCACGGCTTTGTCGATGGCGAACTCGATTCCGTCCATGCGGCGCAATTCGAGGATCATCTTGCCACCTGCGCGCATTGCAGGGCGGAGATGGAAAGGGTCCGTGCCGTGAGAGAGATTATCGATCAGGAAGGCGTCAAGTGGCAGCCGCCGGAGGCATTGCGTTCGCAAGTCCTGTCGATGCTGTCGTTCGAAGAGACGGCGGCGGCATCCAGCCTGCCGCTGCCGCGCCGGGTGCCCATCTGGCGCCGTGCCCTGGATTTCATCCGGCAATGGAGCTTCGTGCCTTCGCTCGCGGTCCTGGCTGCAAGCGCCTTCCTGTTCGCCAATGTACCGTCGCAGACCCTGCTTTTGCAGGATCAGATCATGGCCAGCCATGTCAGGTCGATGATGGCCGATCATCTGACCGACGTGCTGACCTCGGACCAGCATACGGTCAAACCGTGGTTCAACGGCAAGATCGATTTCTCCCCGCCCGTCAGCGATCTCACCAAGGATGGCTTTCCGCTGGTCGGCGGGCGTGTCGACTATATCGGTGATCGCKCCGTTGCCGCCCTCGTCTACCGGCGCCACGGCCACGTCATCAACCTGTTCATCTGGCCTGCAGCATCGGCCACGCAAACGACGACGGTGCATGACGGCTACAACATGACACAATGGTCGGATGGCGGGCTCGTATTCTGGGCGATTTCGGATGTTGCCGCAGGTGATCTCGGCGAGTTCGAGTCCTTCTTCAGGGCGGCGGCGAGAGCATGATGCCGAAAAGTGTGAGCGGTTTTCGGACGACATCATGCTCCACTTTTTGATGATCTAAAGCAGGCTCGCCCCGACATTGATCGCGAGYGCCAGGATCGTCGTGTTGAAGAGGAATGATAGCACGGCATGCAGCAGCGT
>NZ_JBFTQY010000074.1:0-34277 GCF_056399245.1 Rhizobium sp. 01N447_2 | reverse complement strand
TCAGTATCCACCGAGCCAGCCGTTCATGCATATTGTAGCGGGCGTTCGCAAGCGCCGAATGGGCGAGCTGCAGCACGGTTGTGTGAACATAGCGAAGGAAGAAATCCTTCATCTCGGGATCATCGGCGAGCGCGCGCTGAAACGTCTCCATCGGCACCATAATTCCCGACCCTGCGACTTGCATGAACGTGCGCGTGGGGGTGGTCTCCACTGCCAGGACGACGTGCATGCCGGATGCGCCTTCAGGCCCGATGTGGCCAATTTCCACCACTTCTTCGTCGGTGCTGCTGACAACCATGGATCCCAAGCCTCTTTCCAAGAAGCAGACATGCGTGGTTGGAACGTCGCTAGCAACAAGAACGTGCCGTAATGGAAGGTCGACGCGCTCCATCTCTCCCGAGAGGCGTGCAAAGCCGTCTACGCTCAACAATTTCAGTAGAGTGTTCTCGACGGTCGATTGGTCGAATTGGGGCATAGCAGCTCCGCGTGGGGAGCTTGGATGTCAAACCAAACGCCTGTGGGTGTGGTGAAAGCTACGGGACGGCCCAAGATTTGGCTATAGGTCCCGCGAAAGTGTGCGTTTATGACAAAACCGCACATAAGCCACTGAAATTGTTGATGATCAGCGACGATAGACCGGCAACGATGTTCGGTGTCGACCAAGAGACCTTAGCACATTTTACCTCGGCATGCGCGCTCATTGCGAAAGGACGAGCGATTCACAATACAAATATCTGCCTTTTGTGGGATCGTTGAGAGAAGTCGCAATCAATCTCGCCAGCCAAGCCGACGGCAATGCGCTTCGGCGGTAAGGACGGCCGCCTTTCGGTCGGCATAGGGACCTGGCAGATAGACCGTGACTCCGCGGAAACTGACGATCACCGCCTTTGTCACGCTATCGAAGACGATAGCCATATCCGGCTCGTAGGCCATTTGTTTTCCTGACGGCGCTTACCCCATCGAGATGTGCTGTTATTCGAATGAAACAAGGTGCCGACCGCCATCCTTCGAGCGCGGGGCGCGCTTTTCACGGCTTGTGACCGAAGCGGCGGGACGACTGGTGCGACTAGCGTTCCATCTCACGATTGGTTCGGAACCGCACAGGAACTTTTCCGACTATCTGTCGTTAGGCCACAAGGATCGCACAGGTGCCCCTCTTGTGACGGGCCGTACGCCAACCCTTCCTTCCTGTGCGATCCGTCCGTTCCCAATTTGCCCCGTTTCGGCGGGGCTCCTTTTTGATCCCTTGCGCGCAACGCGCGAGGACCAAGGATCGCATGAATCAAATGGTGAAATCCTGGGGAATTTTGGCTGAGATCAGCACAAAAGAAAAAAGCCCGGGTTACCGGGCTTTTCGGCTGGTCGGAGTGGAGTGATTCGAACACTCGACCCCCACGTCCCGAACGTGGTGCGCTACCAGACTGCGCTACACTCCGTGACCAGCGGCGCTTCTATAGAACAGCCTATCTGGTTGCACAAGCACCAAATTCCAAAAAGCCGGCGGAAATTTTGACGGGGTTGTGACAGGTTTGGAGTCACGCGGCTGCAGCAAAAAGCCACACCTGCCGCAAATCGAACGGAAGTCTCAAAGGAGCAATTTTCTTTTGCCGGGTTCCGCGCTAAAGGGCAGACGGGACAGGCGAAACCGCTGCGACGGCGGCTTCGCAGCCAATGCGCTTGAGATCAGGGACGACACGATGAATTTCCGCACCATGACCGCGGCCGGGCTTGCAATTGCGCTTGCCGGATGCACGACCATTCCTTCCGCCGGCAACCCGATCGAGGCCCGCTGGGTCGGCAAATCGGCCGGCGTCTTCTTTGCCGCCTACGGCCCGCCGATCAGCGACAGCGAGCAAGGCTCGACCACTGTCTATACCTGGCGCGGCGGCTACAAGACCGTGCGCATTCCGGCGAAATATGCCGAAGGCGCCGATGGCAAGCGCGGCAAGCAGATCGCGTCGGCCCGCACCGCCTATCTGCGCTGCCAGGCCGAAATCACCACCAACTCCGATTACACGATCCGCGACATCCGCACCGTCGCCGACATCCCCGGCGTCAACGGCCCGTCCTATTGCGCAGAGTTTTTGGCGCCGGAACAGAAGTAACGGACGGTTTGTCCAAGACGCGAAGACAGGCGGCCCGGGTGCCGCCTGTTATGTTGCTGACGAAGTCGACAAATTCGCGCTTGGGGCCGCCCCTCTTCCGGCTTGCCGCCACCTTTGCCGGGGTCGAGCCACTGGTCTCGACCCGTCCTTCGGACCCCCGTAAACGGGGCGAAGGGACATGCCGCGACCTCTCCGTTCCCCGCTTGCCTCTCGCTGCCGGAATAGCCACGGTGGTGCGTGGATACCCCCCTCTGCCCTGCCGGGCATCTCCCCCACAGGTGGGGAGATCACAAGTGGCTTGAACTTCCTGCCCATCTACCGTTTTGCCGTGCTGCGACACCAATTGTTTGGGGAAGCCCGTGCGCCCAGCCAATCTCCCCACCTGTGGGGGAGATGCCCGGCAGGGCAGAGGGGGGTGCCACACGAACCGCCCGAACCCTACACCGCTCTTACGCCGCCTCCCCAGCCTGCACCGCACTCTCCGCCAGCTTCCGCGCCGCGACGAAATCCACCTTGCCGGAGCCGAGCACCGGCACCTTGCCGATATTGACCTCGGCCGGGACCATCATGTCCATGGCGCCCTTGGATTTGGCGAAGGCGAGGAATTCGGCGCGGGTGGCGGTGGGGGCGTCGGTCAGCAGCACCAGGCGCTCGCCCTTCTTGGCGTCGGGCAGCGAGGAGACGACCGAGAGCGCGCCCGGCCAGAGCTCGGCGGCCAGCGTCTCGACGGCGGCGAGCGAGATCATTTCGCCGCCGATCTTGGCGAAGCGTTTGGCGCGGCCGCGGATCTTGACGAAACCGTCCTCGTCGATGGTGACGATGTCGCCGGTATCGTGCCAGCCGTCATATAGGTCTGGCGGGTCGAGGCCTTCACCGGCTCGGCGCCTGAGAAGATATAGCGGATCGAGCGGAAGTCGTAAGGATGGGCCGTCCGCGAATAGCCGTTGAGGAAGGTATCGGTGCCGAAGATGATCGTGGCGTTGGAGACATAGATCAGTTCCGGCACGATGCGGTAATGCAGCGGCGACGGATAGAAATAGACCGGCACACCGGAGATCAGCGGCAGCACCGTGCCGGCCGTCAGCCCGAAGGAATGGAACACCGGCAGGATGTTGAACACCTTGTCGCCGCTGTGGAAATCGATGCGGGCAGCCGCCTGGGCGGCGTTCGACAGGATGTTGCGGTGGGTGAGTACCACGCCCTTCGGCGTGCCCTCGGAGCCCGAGGTGAAGAGGATCACCGCCGGATCATCCGGCTGGCGTTTGACCAGCGGCCGAGCCTTGCGCAGATACCCAAGGATCTTGTCCTTGAGTGAGATTTCGGCCCTGAGATCATCGAGCCAGACGATCGTCACCTGCTTTTCCATCTCCTCGATGACGGCACCGAGCTTCGCCTGGGTGACGAAGGCGCGCGAGGTCAGCACATGTTTGACTTGCGCCGCCTTGCAGGCGGAGAGGATATTGGCGGCACCTGCTGTAAAGTTCAGCATCGCCGGCACCTTGCCAGCGCTCATCACGCCGAGAAGCGTGGCGGCGGCGCCATTGGCATTCGGCAGCATGACGCCGAGGTTGTTTTCCGGAAACATCGTGCGGAATTTTGCGCCGAGCACGGCAGCCCCGGTGAGCAGCTTGCCATAGGTCAGCCGGCCGGTGACCGGATCTTCGACGGCAAGTTTCTTCATGCCGAATTCGTGGCCGGCCTGAATGACGCGGTCGAGAACGGTCGACGAGGTATCGGCGGTCTGGAACAGCAGGTTCGACATCACCTGATAAAGCGCGGCACCCGCCGCCGTGCGGCGCTTGCGGCCTTTCAGCTCCGGCGGCACTTCGAGCTTCACCGGCTCGAGAATGGTGACCTTGACCTTGGGGAATAACCGGCGGCGGATCTTGCCGTTGTCGAGATAGGAGAGATAGCTCTTCTCCAGCCCGTCGATCTTCACCGGCACGACCATCGAGCCTGTTTTGTCGGCGACCATGGCGGCGCCATCATAGACCTTCATCAGCGTGCCGGTCACCGTCAGGCGGCCCTCGGGGAAGATGCCGATCGGGTTGCCGTCCTGCACCACCTTGATCAGCGAACGTGTCGCCATCGGCTTTGTCGGGTCGAGCGGCAGGAATTTGCACATCTTCAGGAAGGGCCGCACCCACCAGGCCTGGGCGATCTTGTAATCGACGGCAAAGGTGGGCTCTTCCTCGGTGATGGCAAGCGCCAGGGCGCCATCGAGCAGGCTGACATGGTTGAGCGCGATGATCGGCGCGCGGCCGGCCTTCTTGATATTTTCGAGACCCTCGACCTCGAGGCGCATGAAGGCGCGGAACAGGATCGAGATGAAATCGCGGAAGGGATTGGTCGGCAGCGTCTTCAGCATCAGCCAGGCGACGGCAAAATTGATGATGCCAAGGCCGATCAGAATCTGAGGAATGGAAGCGCCGAGCGCCTGGACGGCGGCAACGAGGCCGAGGCCGACGGTGATGAACAGGGCCGAGAGCACATTGGCGGCGCCGATGACGCGGGCGCGGCGGTCCTCATGCGCCCAGGTCTGCAGCGCGGCGAAGGTCGGCACGGCGATGAAGGCGCCCGCTATCGCCATGCCGGCGAGATCGATGGCGACACGGATGGTATTCTCTCCGGCAAAGAAGGTGGCGATCGTCGTCGCATGGCTTGTGGAAGCCAGGCCCCAGAGGTTCCAGGCGAGATCAAGGCTGAAGAGGCCGAGCAGCGCCGTGCCGACAGGGGCCGGCAGCAGCACGATGCGGCCGGAAGACATCCAGGCGGCAATGGCCGAACCGATCGCGACGGCGATGGCAAAGACGGTGAGATAGGCCGGCACGACGATCTCGGAGCCGCCGAGCAGCTCGGTGACCATGGTCGGCAGGATGGAGAGAACGAAGGCGCCGACCAGCCAGAACCAGCAATTCATCAGCGCCGAACGCCACAGCCGTTTGTCCTGACGGATTTCCATGACGAGGGTGTAGCTGGAGCGGATGACATTGCGGTCGATCTCCAAATCCGGCGCCTTGGAGCCGGTGGGCGGGATCATCCGGCTGGCCAGCCAGCAGAGCACCGAAAGCCCCATCATCATCGTGCCGAAGATCAGCACATTGTCGCCGCCGGAAAAGGCGAAGGCGGCGATGATGGTGCCGGCGAGGATGGCGATAAAGGTGCCGCCCTCGATCCAGGCATTGGCCTTCGGCAGGTCGCGGCGTTCGAGATGATCGGGCAGGATGCCGTATTTGATCGGCCCGAACAGCGCCGAGACGACGCCGAAGCCGAACAGCGCCGCCATCAATACGAAGATGGAGGAAAAGGCCAGACCGACGACGGCAAGGGCGGCGACCGCGATCTCGCAGCGTTTCAGCAGCTCGGCGATCTTCGCCTTGTCGTGCTTGTCGGCGAGTTCGCCGCCGAGTGCGGAGAGCAGCAGGAAGGGCACGATGAGGATGACGCCGGCGAGCGTCACCAGGGCGGCCCCTTCACTCGCCGACATCTTGAAGAGAATGAGGAACACCAGGGTGTTCTTGAGGAAATTGTCGTTGAAGGCCGTCAGGAACTGGGTCCAGAACAGCGGCGCGAATTTCCTGGAGGTCATCAGATTATGTTGCACGGGCTGGTTCCTCTTTCGGCAGGCAGAGAAGGCCACAGAGTTGTTACGCAAAAGTTGAATGCGGTAACAACTCTGCGCTGTGGTTAACCAAGATCAATCTTCATCGTTACGATTGAACTTGACCAGGAGTTTCTCGGTGCGGGCATCTTCGACCTTGCGGATCAGCTTCTCGGATTCGGCATTGTCGCGCAGCGTCTTGGTGATATTCACCGTGGTCTGCACCAGCATCAGAATGCCCATGGCGAGATAGCCTTTGCCCCAGAGATCGAGCGGCATCATGTAGAGGCCGAGCGCCAGCATGAAGGCGGCCGAGCCGAAGGAGATGTAGGAGAAGCTGACCCAGCTTGCGGAATGTTTCTGGAAACTGTCGTTCATTGTCATAGTCCTTGATGTTCGATGGATGGATGGTTGGATGGAAGCGATTTCAGGCAGCAGGCGTGATGCGGCTCTTCAGCCGCGCCAGCACATCATCGGCGGATGAGCGCTGCGGCGCGCCGAAGCCGGCATTGGCAAGCTTCTCGATGATGCCGGCCGGGCGGATGGCGCCTTCCATGTCCTTCAGGGCGGCAGCGGTCAGTTCATTCTGGCTCTGGCGCAGGCGAAGGCGGGCCAGCGTCTCTTCGGCATCGTCGAGCGTCGCAAAGCCTGGACCGGCGACGGCAACATCGAGCTTCTGCGCCTCCTGCGTGGCACGCGCCAGCCGCTCGCCACGCTGCAGCTCCTGCAGCCTTGCCTCGGAGGCGCGGACGATGCCCTTCAGCTTGTCGATCGCCCCTGTGAACTGGGCTTGCGCCTTTTCCGATGCGTCGCGCTCGGCTTCGAGATAGGCGATCGCCTCGGCCGCCTCGCGGGCCAGGCCCTCATTGCCCTTCGCCAAAGCGGCGGAGGCGCGGATTTCGAGATCGGCGATGCGGGCAACGATCGTCGCGTGCTGCCCCTTCTCCTGTTCGTTCTGGGCGATGGCGACCGCCACACTGCGCCGCGCCGATTGGATCGACTGGGCGGCATCGCGGATCTGCTGGGAAAGCAGCGGCACGGCGTGGCAGTCGGCGAAAGCCTGCTCGGCATCATGCGCCCTGCCCCGCAACAAAATGGAAATCAGTTTGAACATTTCCTTCCTCCGGTTTATGAACGTTGTTCACGAGAGGTGTTATGGCAGAATCATGAACGTCGTTCAAGATAAATTTTGAACGACGTTCAAGAAATCGAAGTGGAATGGTGAATGGCTGGTAGGCGAGAAGAAAAACGCGAAGACCTGAAGGCCCGGCTGATCGAGGCGGCGCGCGAGCGAATCGCCAGGGACGGGCTGGCAAATCTCAGGGCCCGCGACATCACCCAGGATGCCGGCTGCGCGCTCGGCGGCCTCTACACGGTCTTTTCAGACCTCGCCGAGCTCGTCATCCACGTCAATTCCGCCACGCTGAAGGCGCTGGAGGCGAGGCTCACCCTGCCCGAGGCCAAGGACCGGCCGCCGACCGACCGGCTGCGCAACCTGGCGCAGGGCTATCTGAGCTTCGCCGTCGAGCACCGGAACCTCTGGAAGGCGCTGTTCGAACACTTCCCGCCGGAATCGAGCCCGACGCCGCAATGGCATCTCGATGAGCATCTCTTCCTGATGGATGTGATCGCCGAACCGCTGGCCGAACTGCAGCCCGACATGCCCCCCGAAGACCGCGCCATCCGCGCCCGCACCTTGTTCGGCGCCGTGCATGGTGTCGTCAGCATCAGCCTCGAAGGCCGCTTCGTCGGCTTGCCGCTGGAGCGACTGGCGCGGGAGGTGGATGAGCTGGTGCAGACGATTGCCGCGGGGGCGGAGCGGCGGAGGGGGTGATGGGGCGTTGGGGGGGGAATGGCGCCGGTGAGCTGACGGCTTTACCGTATTAGCCACCGCATCACACACATTCCGTCATCCCAGACCTTGAGCCTGGGATCCATGCCGCTCCGGATAAATGCTGCATGAGCTTTGAGTTAAACCGCTGAAATCACCGAAAAAAGCCCCTCATCCGGCTGCCGCCACTGCCAGGGTCGAGCCACACGTCTCGCCCCGTCCTTCGGACACCCGCTCGCGGGGCAAAGACCCCGCCCCAAACCCCTCCCCACGAGGGGGAGGGGCTTAACCTGCCGCACCGCATCTCCCAAAACTCCAGATCGGCAAACGACGAGATGATCTCGGGCAAAGCGGCGATGCTGGGCTAGCCCCTCCCCCTTGTGGGGAGGGGTTGGGGAGGGGTCTTAGATCGGTCTGAACCGGCTACATATCGACCAACCCCAGGAACCCACACCCCAACTCCCGCATTGAGCAACCAGCCAAAAGCTGCTTGACTGCCCTACCCCACCGCCGCGAAGGGAAACCCCATGAGCCGCATCCTCATCACCGGTTCCACCGATGGCCTCGGCCTTGCCGCCGCCCGCACCCTGATGAAGGAGGGCCATGACGTCGTGCTGCATGCCCGCTCCAGGGAGCGCGCCTCCGCCATCTCAGAGATTTCGGCTGCGGCACTCGGCCTCGTCATCGGCGATCTCGCCAGCGCCGCCGAGACGCGATCGATTGCAGAGCAGGTCAACGCCATCGGCCGCATGGACGCCGTCATCCACAATGCTGGCATCTACCTGGAGCGGAGCCGGGGCGAAACGCCTGATGGTCACGCAAAGACGCTGGCGGTGAATGTGCTTGCCCCCTATCTGCTCACCGCCTGGATAACTCGTCCCGATCGCCTGGTCTATCTCACGAGCGGCATGCACCGCAGCGGAAGCAGCGCCCTTGACGATATCGACTGGAAGAAGCGGCCGTGGAATGCCAGCCAGGCCTATTCGGAAAGCAAGCTCTACATCGCCACCCTCGCCGCCGCCGTCGCCCGCCATTGGCCGGATGTTCTCAGCAACGCCGTGGATCCCGGCTKGGTGCCGACCAAGATGGGCGGCGCCGGCGCACCCGATGACCTCGAAATGGGGCACCTCACCCAGACATGGCTTGCGGCAAGCGATGCGGGAGGTGCGAAGGTCAGCGGTGGGTACTGGTATCATCGGCAGCGGCGGGAGGCGGCGGCGGAGGTTGGGGATCCTGGGTTTCAGGATGGGCTGGTGGAGAAGCTCGGTGAACTCACAGATGTTCGTGTATTCGCAGAGAGCGGGTGAGGCGCGAGACCTGGAAGGCGTTGTTCGACCACTATCCGCTGGAAACCAACGCCGGAATGGCATCTCGACGAGGCACCTCTTTCTGATGGACGTGAGCGCCGAACCGCTGGCCGAACTGTAGCCCGACATGCCCCGAAGACCGCGCCATCCGCGTCGAGACGTCTTCGGCGCCGTCCACGGCGTCGTCAACATCAGCTCGAAGGCCGCGTAGTGGGCTTGCACTGGAACGGCCGGTACGGGAGTGAATGAGCTGGTGTTGACGATTGCACGGATGCAAAGGCTGTGAATGGCGTTGCCCTAAGCGCGGGGTCTAGCGAAAATTTCTTTTATTTCAGTTATTTGGAACATCTCTGAATCACTCTTCAGATATGCATATACTGCTACGAGCATCCGGGGCGTGTGATGAATTATCGGTTGACATCTCTTCGTTCTTGATTTGTTCTATGGATAAACTCCTGTCATAATGTCAAAAACATTCCCAGAGCGCGAGGTGATTCATGACAGACTTTTCCATCCTGCGGCAGAAAGCCGGACTCGGGATTCCCGAAGCGGCGGACGTCCTCGGGTACACAGAACGACAAGTGTATAGATGGGAAGCTGGCGAGAACATCCCTCGCAAAGTCATTCTCGACAAGTTGAAGGAGGTTCGTAGCAAGCGTTGCGGTGACCCGAGCGACGATCATGCCTTTACCTTCATCGATCTTTTCGCGGGCATCGGAGGGCTCCGTCGCGGCTTCAACGCGATCGGCGGCAAGTGCACCTTCACCTGCGAATGGGACAAACACAGCCAAGAGACCTATCGCAGGAACTATCCCAGCGACGACCACGAAATCTTTCCCGACATCAGGCAGCTGCGCGAAGAGGATATTCCGTTACATGATGTTCTCCTCGCCGGCTTCCCCTGCCAGCCGTTTTCACTCGCAGGTGTATCGAAAAAGAATGCACTTAACAGACCACACGGCTTCGCCTGCGAGACTCAGGGCACGCTGTTTTTTGATATCCAGCGAATCCTCGCGTACCATCGTCCCAAGGCATTCCTGCTTGAAAACGTGAAGAACCTCGTCAATCACGACAAGGGTCGGACATTTGCGATCATCAAGGATGTCCTCGAAAACCAGCTGGGCTACACCGTCCAGTACAAAATTCTGAATGCCAAGTCATGGCTGCCGCAGCACCGGGAGCGCATCTTTATCGTCGGCTTCAGGGAGGATTACGGCTTTCGCTTTGATGACATGATTGTTCCAGCCCCCCTGAAAGGCCCGGCCTTGAAGACGATCCTGCACCCTGAAAATGGCGAAGAAGTCCCCGAAAAGCCCTACACCGAAGGCAATATCGGTCGAGTCTCGGACAAGTACACTCTAAGCGACAAGCTTTGGTCTTATCTCCAGGCCTACGCCGACAAACACAAGGCGAAGGGCAACGGATTCGGGTTCGGACTGTTCGGCCCTGAAGATACTGCTCGCACGTTATCCGCTCGCTACCACAAGGACGGCTCGGAAATTCTGATATCTCGGGGTGAAGGTCGGACTCCGCGTCGCCTGACACCGCGGGAATGTGCCAGGCTCATGGGTTTCGATCTTCCCGGCCAGAAGGATTTCATAATTCCAGTGTCGGACACGCAGGCCTACAGGCAGTTCGGCAACTCGGTCGCCGTACCGGCCGTCGAGGCTGTCGCAGGGCTTATGAAGCCCTACATCCTCGAAGCGAGGGAAGAGGCTGTCAGAAAGCGCGCGTGATGGCCGACATCGTAACTCCTGAAAAGCGCAGCCTGATGATGGCCGGTATCCGGGGCAAGGACACGAACCCGGAAATCCTGATCCGAAGAGCGCTATTCGCGCGGGGATGGCGTTATCGCGTCCACGACAAACGCCTGCCAGGTAAGCCCGATCTCGTCTTTCCGCGTCTCAAAGCAGTCGTGTTCGTCGATGGCTGCTTCTGGCACGGGCACCATTGCCACCTCTTCAGACTGCCATCCTCAAAGGTCGAGTTCTGGCGTAACAAGATCGGGAGTAACTGTGCTCGCGACATCGAGGTCAGACGCAAGCTGGACGAACTTGGCTGGCGTCATCTCACTGTCTGGGAATGCGCGATCAAAGGCAGGAGCCGATGGGCGATATCTGCCGTGATCGATATGGTTGCAGCATGGCTGGAATCAGGTGAAGGTGCTGCCGAAATCGAAGGGAAAACGGATGGCAGTCGCTGATCCGGCGCGAATCTGCTCCGCAAGTACCAAGCCTGTATTGGTCGTGCATAAAGGCCCTCACGCCGCAAGTCTAACGGGTGTCCAGATATCGCGTGCCGAAGCACAGATGCATCATTTTTGTCCACGGCTGCTTTTGGCACGGCCCACGAGGGCTGCCCATACTTCAGAATTCCGAAAACCACGCGTGAGTTTGTGGGCCGCGAAGACCGGGCCTAACGCTGATCGCGACAGACGTTCAACGGGGGCCTTGTTCAGTGCTGGTTGGCGTGTTTTGACCATCTGGGAGTGAGCGACTAGGTCGAATCATACGGGCAGCCTGGCAGAACCGTCAACGAATGGTTGCGTGACGCAGAAACAAGTGCTGAATTKTCATCGAGCGGCCTGTCTAAAGGTAGATGCATGAGCTTTGAAATTATGATGGGAGCRGGGCTAGCGGATGAACGATCTTATCAACGGCGCGAACGCACGAATGAACGACCTTATTAACGACCCGAACGCTTCAAGGCTCATCGTTGGCCTGCGGGATACGGGCTACAACGTCAAGACCGCGGCCGCAGACATAATCGACAATTCGATCGCAGCGGGGGCGATGAACGTCAATATTGAAATTCAGCTCCTTCATGACGGACGAAAGGTCGTTTATTTCGGTGATGACGGCCACGGTATGGACGATAACGGGGTTTGGAAGGCTATGCGCTATGGCGCCGACAAGCGCTCCGACGCAAAGAGCCTTGGGAAGTTCGGCCTAGGCCTCAAAACGGCATCAAGCTCAGTATGCAAATGTTACAGCGTCATCTCGAGGAAATCGGAGGACCAGCCGCTTGCCAAGCTGACTTGGGACCTCGAACACGTTGAAAGGAAGAACGTTTGGGAGATGTTGGCTGAACCGGTGACATCAGACCAAGCCGAGATGTTTGAGGAACTCTGCGGCCGCACGGGAACTCTTGTTATCTGGGAAAATTGCGACCGGCTGTTGTCAAAAGAGTATGCACCCGGCGCCAAGGAACAGGCGGCCGTCAAACGCATGTCCGAGTCTTTGAGCAAGCATATATCTTTGGTGTTCCACCGTTTTATCGATGAGAATGACACACGTGAACGGAACCTGACAATTCGCATCAATGAGTTAGCAGTGCCGCCTTGGAACCCGTTTTACCCACAGAGGTCGGAACAGGTGCTTGCCCCAAACAAGCAGAAGGTGGTGGTCGAACTCGCCGATGGTAGCGAGGAAGTCGCCGAAATGAGGGCGTGGATCCTTCCTCACCGGCGTGACATGACCAAACAGGAAGAGACGGAGTTTGCACGAATTTCGAATAGGGCGCAGGGTTTCTACGTCTATCGCGAGGGCCGTCTGATTCAAGATGGTGGCTGGATGGACGTGTTCGGGGCTCCGGAACCACACACCTCACTGCTCCGAATCGAGTTCGACTTCGGATACGAGTTGGATGAGGCCTTCCGGATAGACGTGAAAAAATCCCGAATCTTGTTTCACCCTGATCTCGAGGATGGTCTGCGCAGGATTCTTCAACCTGTCTATCGGGAGGCTGGTGCGCGATATCGCCGCGAAAGCCGCGACGATGCTAACATTAGGAGGACTGTCGACCATAGCAGCGCGAACAAGAATATCGCGGGCACTCCCAACACAGCCAAGCCGCAAGTCACCGCCGCCGATGTCCGCACCCAGACTGCCGAAATCACCAACAACCGCGGCGCAAAGATCAGGCTCAAGGCGCCGGTTCAGAACAACGTGAGCCCTGACAGCATCCATGTGGAGGCGGTAACGATAATCACAAACGGCCATCTCTGGGAGCCAGCCTATCGGAGTCCCGGGAGCGCGGATCATGTTCCAGGAGTCCTCCTCAACAAGCACCATGATTTCTATCAAAAGATCTACCAGCGTGCCGCCGCGAACGGCTACGCGGTCGAAGGCATGGATCTGCTACTCTACGCCTTCGCCATGGCCGAGCAGAACAATACTGATCCTGAGCTAGAGCCGGTTTTCGAAGACATTCGCGAAGAAATTTCCGCCAACCTCCGCAAGCTGTTGCGTCACGTGCCGGACCCGGAGCCTTCGGAGCTAACTTCGGAGGACGAGGACTGAAATGATCGCACGCCGGCAAGAGATAATCCGAAGGGAGTTGGAGGCCGGTACGGGCGCGGCGATTGGTATGGCTGTTGACCAGACCGGCACACGGACCGGCTTGCGCCTCTGGTTCGCTGACTTGGACGAGCGCCATGGTCCAGTCGCGGAACTTCGCCCCTTTGGCATGCGGGGATATCGGGTCACGCTTGGCTTTGGCAAGTTCGCGGGCGAAGTCGTCCGCCAGATCCAGTTCGCAGGGCAAGAAGACGTGGGCCTCGCGCGCGCGCTCGTGGCCTCGATCAATCCAACGGTGGATCTCGATCTGTCCGGTCAGAGCAGGGACGACTGGCATGTGATCTCGGGAGCTTTCAGAATCGTAGCAACGATCCGGGGTTTGCCGGAACACCAAGACGAGGCAGTTACAAGCGTGTGTCGAGACGTCATCGTGCCCTTAATGGCCGCCATGGCTGAACTTATAGGCTATGACGTCATTGAGGAGGAAGAGGACGAGACGCATCCTTACGAAGGAGCAATTCTCGCATCCACGGTCCGGCGCCGCGAGAGAAACCCTCGAAACCGCCTGCTTTGCATCCGGCTGCACGGCGAGAAATGCGCCTGTTGCGGCGTTGAACCGAGGCTAGTTTACGGTGGAGCTGGGGCAATTATCGAGGTGCATCACCTTGAGGCACTAGCCCTTCTGGCTGCCCCCCGCCCATACGACCCGGCCGTCGACTTAGCTCCTCTCTGCCCAAATTGCCACCGCGCCATTCATACGAGGCGCCCGATACCATTTTCTCTTTCGGAGTTGCGTGCACTCATGGTGCCACATGCCGACACCGAGGCGGCAGAATGATAGATCTCACGGCTCTGCCATTCGGCTTCGACGCCCTTCTTGTTGAGGTCCCCGAAGGATTTTCCGTTTCCGATCGGGTTCTTGAGCCCGTCGTGTTCCTGTCCCGCGCATCCGGCAAGATAGCGGTAAGATTGGGCGGCAAGCGGAATCTTCGGGGAGAGGTCCGGCTGTTCGAGGCACCCTCGGTTTCACATGCGTGGATTGCCGACGGTGCGGTCCTTCGCCCCCTTCCAAAGGACGCGCCAAACCTGATCGAGAAATTTCTCGGCGACGAGAGCCCCGACGACATTTMCTACGCTACAGCGCTCAGACTGCTCCGGTCGCCGCCCGAGGGGCTGGCGGTCGAGTCTTCGCCAGACCTGATTCATTCGGGAAAGATTGCTGCCGAGGAACTTCCTGGCCAAATTGCGATACCCGGGTTGCATGCTGATCTCTTCCCTTATCAGGCGCGGGGCATCCAATGGATGTGGGAAACCGTTAACAGGACTGGTGGCCTCATCTTGGCCGACGAGATGGGCTTAGGAAAAACACTTCAGATCATTGCCCTGCTGTTGCTGGATCCGCCGGAAAAGACCGCTCCTGCGCTAGTCGTCTGTCCGACCAGTCTAATCGCGAACTGGGTTCGTGAGTTCGGGAAATTCGCCCCGGACTTTTCCTTGATGGTTCACCGTGGAGCGCACCGCGCGGGCATTTACCGTGATCTGCAGGTCACCTCGGTGGTGATCACCACCTATGAAACGATGGTGAACGACATCTCCATCTTCTCATCCTTCGAATGGTCTTGGGTTATCTGTGACGAGGCACAAGCGATCAAGAATCCTCATTCAAATCGTCGGCAGGCCGTTGTTACTATTCCACGACGCAGGTCGATCCCCATGACTGGAACGCCGGTCGAGAACACGTTGATGGACCTCTGGTCGCTGGCTGATTTCGCCATTCCTGGAATGCTTGGCGAGAGGAGTGTTTTCGAAGTCGAATTCCCGGACACGGTCGAGGCCGGGCAGATTTTGGGTCGTTTGACAGATCCCATTATCCTGAAACGGCGCGTGCGGGATGTCGCCGCGGATCTTCCCGACCGCATTGATATCGACCTGCCACTGGAGCTCGATGACCGCCTGGCCCGTTACTACGATGACGTGCGCGAAGCCACAATGGAGAAGTATCCGGTGGCAGGCGCCCTCGTCGCCACCCTTCACCTTCAGCTTGTCTGCGCCCACCCTTGGCTTCGGGTGACGGACGCCAATGCTGTCGATTGGGATGATGCGAGCATCATCTCATTTGACGACCTTCCCCTGATAACGCCGAAACTTGAACGAACAGCCGGATTGCTGCGTGAGGCATTCATCATTGGCCGGAAGGTCATCATCTTTGCCGTCTTTAATCGCATCGGTGATCTGATCAGGACCGCCTGCAAGGACTTGACAGGAACTTACTGGGGGGCGATCAACGGCTCGACCCCGCAACAGGATCGCCAAGCCATCATTGACGAGTACTCGGCGCACGATGGACCCGCATGCTTAATCCTCAATCCGAAGGCGGCCGGAGCTGGGCTCAACATTACCGCGGCAACTGTGGTGATCCATTTTACGCCGGTCTGGAACCCGGCCATCGAGGCACAAGCCAGTGCCCGAGCTCATCGGCGCGGGCAGACCGAGCCAGTCACGATTTACCGCCTCTACTACAAGGATACGGTAGAGGAGGTTATGATCGAACGCTCTGCTTGGAAGCGCGACCTTGCGAACGAAACTGTCCCTGTATCCAGTCGGGACGCAACGGACATCAAGCGCGCCCTCGAGATCAGCCCGGTGAAATCATGACGACCAAGACCTTCATCAAGACCCTCAGTGCCAACGACGTCGGAGCGACCGGTGGGCATATGGGGGGCATCCTCGTGCCGAAAGGTGACGGTGAACTTCTCGCTTTCCTGCCAAAGCTCGATCCATCGATTTTGAATCCCTCAGAATGGATCGACTGTGAAACCCCGGAAGGTCAGGTCTTACGTCTGCGATTTGTGTTCTACAATAATCGGATGCACGTCCCGACGGGAACCCGGAATGAATATAGAATTACCCACCTCACCAAGTATCTACGATCAGAAAATGCCAAAGAGGGAGATGCTTTCGAGATATCCAACAAAGGAGGAAGTAATACCTATCGTATACGAGTGATATCAAAAAGACTCGGTTTTTCAGAGGAAGCCAGCGAATACGGCCCGGTTCRCATCAAACTCTCCTCCGGCTGGCGGCAAGTTCATTAAATTACTGTCGCAGTCAAATGCTTCAATGGGCTCTTGCCTTGCCATAGATTCGTATGCGTGGATTCTCCAGATCATCGACATACCCCTCGACCCTAGCCCTTCTCAGGATCTCTACCGCAGCGATACACTGGCGCTCGGATGSCAGACGGCGTTCCAACTGATTGCATGCCTTCAGTACCCCGTCGTCCTTAAGCGAAAAAGGGCGGTTTGGGGCTAGCCACTTGCGTAACCTCTCCCAGAATGCTCCTCCGAGTTCGACAACCTTTGATTGAGCCTCAATTCCAGATACCATCACCTCTTCCCGTCGCCCATCTCGGACTACAATCTTCGCGTCTTCCGGATCAATCATATTTTCCTGCAATTCATCACCATATACAGGGTCGGTTCGCATCACCGATGCCCAGCAGGCCTGTTTTTTTGCCCATTCAGTGATATTGCGGATGCCACTCTCCGGAGCAGTTATAACGCAGGCAGCCGCTGCGCAGGCCCTCAAGAGGCAGTGCAGCATGGCCTTCGGGACCGCCTGTTCGTTCCAAACTTTGTCGAGGTCGAGCACCTTATCCCGACTCTCAACGCTGTGGATCAGCTTGGCGATGCCATAGGTCACAATATTTGCGCGGTACCCGCCCGGGTACCATTCCTGCCGAGGGATGGCTTTTTCGAGGGCGCGAAATATAATCAACTTTGCAACTAGGCGCTTGAACCAAGTCTCGTCGTACTTCTTGTCGCTGGCGGCCCAAGCCTCGCCAATGTCTGATGCGAATGCCGCGAAATTCTTCTGAGCGCCCTTGCTAACCGTGTTGGCCTTCATCCGAAAAGAAAGCTCGACCTTGGCGAGGTCGGTTTTGGTAAAGAGTTGTGTCTTTGGGTGTTCGATGTCGAAACGTTTGCGGTCGGCCGTGCCCAGTTTTGCGCGCTCCACCTGGTACTGACCCCGAGCGCGCTCATAAAACCATCTGGTCTGACGGCTTGTACCCTCCGCGGGCGGGGCAAGGATGCGTCGCGAATATCCCTCCATTCGCATGTGGAAGGGATGGTTCGAAAAGAAGTCTGCCGCGCTCACCTTGTTCTGGCTGTTCGCATATTTCGAAATGTTCGGTACGGTTTGCTCCGAGCTGTCCGCTGGAACTACGGTCAGTTTGACCTGGACATGAACTCGATTGAGGTTTTCCGGGCCGTGTTTCAACGCGGCATGGAGGGAAGCGGTGGTCTGTCCGCCATTAACAATCTGCAGGTTCTTAGCTGAGAGAATGCGGATCCCGGCTCCATCCACCTCGGTCTCAATCGCATCCGCGGTAGCTGATAGGCCATTGTTATAGCTGAAGAACATTTCAGGCTCATCCTTGATCGTGTCCCGGATTCCTTCGTTGACCGTTTTGCGGCGTGCTTGAATGAAGCTACGGATGTTGGACTCCAACAAACGCGCGCCCCACTTGTCGTAGATGGCAGCAAGCTGCCTGCCCCTGATGACGGCCAAGTAGGAGGGGAATTCCRCATCCGGGCCGGACGCCGGGAGCGCGGGGAGCGCCTCACCAAATTCCTCGGCGAATTTGACAACGATCTTCTCTTTTGAACCTGTGGTTTCCAACCGATGTAGCCTGGTGAGATCCCAAATGTTATAGGTCACCGGAATCTCGGAAATTTTACCTGCCAAGATGGCATCCGTTCTCGCACTGTAGACCCCGTTGGTTACAAGAATGAGCTTTACCTTCGTTATGGCAGGCCAAGCCTCAGCAATCATCGTGGCAACACCGAACTCTTGGGATTTGATGTCCAGCTCATCCCGGAATTCTTGACGTCTAGCGGCAACAACGAAGTTGAAAAGATGGCCAAAAAGCTTCTTCGCTTCGGCAGCGTTCAACGTAACCGGCTGCTCCTCTTCAAAAAGCTCGCATATGACCACGCTCAGAACGCCTTCCGTCTCGCGCGGGTCTCCGCCGTGGCCATCGATCCGAAGCGATTTGCCCGCCACGGCACCGCGATAGGCACTGCGATCGGATGCCTCGATCTCGCCTTCTGCCTCCAGCGACGTGCACAGCCGGTCGAATGCCACGTCATCAACAGGCAAGCCAAAATCCGCGCTCATTTCACGCAATTCGGCGAGAAGATCTCGGTTGAATTCGACAAGGCGTTCCAAAGACTTTCTCCATCAATCGGATTGGGGAACTAGAGATTCCTCGGACAGATTGTATTGTGGCATTTTATTTCGCTCAATCCTTGAATGTTGGTTCATCGTGGATGAGCAGGTATCGCGCCAACATTGCAAACGCACATTAAAGAGATCTCATTAGGTAACATCATAGTATTTTCAGCCGCACTGGTGACATACAGCTGAATTCCTTCATAAATTGCGACCATGAAATTCGTAAACAGGATATTTCTGACGACAGCGTTGCTCGGCGGGCACGCTCACGAATGCGAGAAGCTACCGGCGTTTGGGGCAGCCTTAACCGACTTAATTTGAAAGCCACTTATGACAGCAATGGGACCTGAGCCATTAGTCGATTCTGCCGAATTGAATATCGACGGAACATGGGAGCGAAAACGTCAAATTGTGCGGATTGGGAATCCGCTGCCTCAGAATCCTTAATCGAAATCTGGAACTGAGGCTGTCCGGCTATTTTGCTAGTGTTTTCCAAAGGACGTTGGCTGGGGCGCCTGGATTCGAACCAGGGATGACGGTACCAAAAACCGTTGCCTTACCGCTTGGCGACGCCCCACCAGAGCTTGAGCGGAAACCGCCTGCTCAAATCGACGCCTGATTAGCAAAGCTCTTCGCCTGTCACAATGACTAAGTTTAACCCGGCGCAGATTTATGCGCTGCGCAGCACCCGTCGTCGTGCTAGGAAGTGGCGACGTCATCGGCCCGAGATCATTCCTTCATGGACAGTCCCGCTTTCGACCTCGCTTTCGAGCCGGCCTATGGGCAGGCCGTGCCGGTTGTTTCGGGTGTCGAGCGGATCACGGTGAACAATCCCGGCCCTTTCACCTTTTTCGGCACCAACAGCTATATCGTCGGTTCGTCCTCCGTCGCGGTGATCGATCCCGGCCCGGAGGACGAGGCGCATTTTCAGGCGCTGATGGCAGCGCTTGGCGGCCGCGCGGTGACGCATATCGTCGTCAGCCACACGCATCGCGACCACTCGCCGCTGGCGAAGCGGTTGCAGGCGGCAACGGGGGCGATGACGGTGGGCCAAGGGCCGCATCGGCCGGCGCGACCGCTCAGGGATGGCGAGATCAATCCCTTCTCCGAAAGCTCGGATCTATCCTTCGTGCCGGATATCGCGCTCGGTGACGGCGAGAGCCTATCGGGCGATGGCTGGGCGCTGAGCGCGGTGTTGACGCCGGGGCACACGGCCAATCATGCCGCCTTCGCGCTTCAAGGCCGCGACATCCTGTTCTCCGGCGATCACGTCATGGCCTGGTCGACCTCGATCGTCGCGCCGCCGGATGGTTCGATGGCGGATTACATGGAATCGCTCGAGCGGCTGATTGCGCGCGAGGACCGGCTGTTGCTGCCCGGCCATGGCGGGGCGGTGACGGAACCCTCGACTTTCCTCAAGGCGCTGAAGGCGCATCGGCTGAAGCGCGAGCAGGCGGTGCTGGCGCGCATCCGGGCGGGCGATCAGCGGATAACCGAGATGGTGAAGGTGATCTATCGCGATACCGATCCGAAGCTGCATGGGGCGGCCGCCCTTTCCGTGCTCGCCCATATCGAGGATCTTCTGGAGCGCGGCGAGATCGCGGCGGATGGGCCGCCAACGCTTGCAGCCCTCTTCCGGCCGGCGGCATGAACATGAGGGTGGGGTCATGAGGGTGGGGAGATGATGATGCGGGCTCAAGCCGATTACAGCTATCGCAACGATGCCGATGTGCCGGCCTTTGCCGATGACCGGCCGTTGATCATCTTCGATGGCGAATGCGTGTTCTGCTCCGGCTGGGTGAAATTCGCGCTGAAACATGACAAGCAGCAGCGATACCGCTTCCTCGCGGCGCAGACGCCGCTCGGCGCAGCACTCTACCGGCATTACGGGCTGCATGCGCGCGATTACGAGACCAATATCCTGATCGAAAACGGCCGCGCCTTCTTCAAGTCCGACGGCTCGATCCGCATGGTGGCGGGGCTCGGCTTTCCCTATTCGCTGGTCAAGATCTTCCGGCTGCTGCCGCGGCGGGCGGCCAATGCGCTCTATGAATTCATCGCCCGCAACCGGCTGAAGATTGCCGGGCGGCAAAGCTGCATGGTGCCGACGCCGCAGCAGCGCAGCCGGTTCATCGCATGAGCGGCGAGCGATTTTGCCTGCTCATCATCGGCGGCTACGGCACTTTCGGCGGGCGGCTTGCCCGGCTGCTTGGCGATGAACCGCGGCTGAGGCTGCTGGTTGCGGGGCGCTCGCTTGAAAAGGCCGACGATTTCGTTGCAGATCTGCGGACGCCGAAAGATGGAGCCGAGGGCCTGGGAAGCAACAATCTCGGCGCAATGGTGCAGGCCGTAGCCTTCGATCGCGACGGCGATCTCACCGAGCAGCTGACGCGGATGCGGCCCGATCTCGTCGTCGATGCCTCGGGGCCGTTCCAGAGCTTCGGCAAGGATGCCTATAAGGTCGCCGAGGCCTGCATCGATCTCGGCATCGATTATGCCGATATCGCCGACGGCACGGGTTTCGTCGCCGGCATCGGTGGGCTGGATGCGGCGGCCAAGGCCAAGGGCACCTTCGCGCTCTCGGGGCTGAGCAGCCTGCCTGCGCTTTCCTTCGCCGCACTCGATGCGATGGCGCCGCATTTCTCCCGGATCGAATGTGTCGCGGCCGGCATTGCCCCCTCGCCGCATGTAAAGATCGGGCTCAATGTCGTGAGGGCGATCGCGAGCTATGCCGGCAAGAAGGTTCCGGTGCTGCGCAATGGGCAGCCGGCCTCCGGGCGCGGGCTGATCGATGCGATGCGGGTGACGGTGGCGCCGCCGGGGGTTAAGCCGCTGCGCAGCCGGAAATTCCTGCTGGTGGATGCGCCGGATCTCAAGCTGCTGCCGGCACGCTTTGCCGGCCTGCAATCGACTTTCACCGGAGTCGGCACGGAGCCGCAGCCGCTGCAGCACCTGCTCAGCCTTGCGGCCAGGCTCGTCCGCCTCCGGCTGCTGCCGTCGCTGCTGCCGTTTGCGCGGCTGCTGCAGCGCGCCAGCCACGCTTTCGCGATCGGCGAACATCGCGGCGGCATGTTCGTCCGCGTCGGCGGTGTCGATCACGCGGGACAGCGGCTGTCCTGCGGCTGGCATCTGATTGCCGAAGGCGATGACGGGCCGTTCATTCCTGTTATCGGCGTGGAGGCGCTGGTGCGCCGGCTGCTGACCGGCACGCGGCCGGAGAATGGGGCGCGGCCGGCGGCCGGCGAATTGCAGCTTGCGGATTTCGAAACGGCCTTCCGGCGTTTTTCGATCACATCCGGCATCACGATGGAAAACGAGGAGGCACGCCAGCCGCTCTACCAGAGAATCCTCGGCAGCGCCTGGGAGCGGCTGCCGCCGGCCCTCGCCGCCCTGCATGCCGGCGGCGCGCGCGTCGCCTCCGGCCGGGCACGGATCGAGCGCGGCGACGGGCTGCTGGCGAGGATCGTCGCTCGAGTGATCGGCTTCCCCCCGGCGGGCGAGGATGTGCCGGTCACCGTGCGTTTCGCCGCCGATGGCGACAAGGAGATCTGGACACGCGATTTCGGCGGCACGGTGTTCCGCAGCTGGCAGGTCGGGGCAAAGGGCCGCGACCGGGATCTGCTCGTCGAGGTGTTCGGGCCGTTCCGGGTGCTGATGGCGCTGATGCCGGTTGGGAAGAAGCTGCGGCTCGTGGTGCGCGGCTGGCGGTTTTTAGGCATTCCACTGCCGATGTTTCTGGCGCCTGGCGGGGATACCTATGAGGAGGAGCGTGATGGGCGGTTCCACTTCCACGTGGAGATCGGTGGGCGGCTGACGGGGTTGGTGGTGCGGTATTCCGGGTGGTTGGTGGTGGAGTGAGGGGGCGTGCGCCTTCGCGCGGATGGCTGRCCCTCACCCTAACCTTGGCGGCGGGGTCGAGCCCTGCGAGAGCGAGCGAGGAACGGAGAGGTTGCGGCATGTGTCCTCTTCTCCCCAGCGGGGAGAAGGTGGCCCGAAGGGTCGGATGAGGGGGCCACACGGCACGCCCTCTCATCCTAACGATCCCGCCAGGCCGACGCGAGCGCGGTCGAAGCCCGCATAGGCATTGTAAGGAAAGACCGGCTTCGCCGGCCCCCTCATCCGCCCTACGGGCACCTTCTCCCCGCTGGGGAGAAGAGGGAACCGAGAGGTTGCGGCATATTCCCTTCTCCCCGGTTACGGGGGGTCCGAAGGACCGGGCGAGACACGTGGCTCGACCCCGGGCCTGGCAGGGCAGAGGGGGCTTACGGGGCGAGAGGTGCAGTATAGGTGGTCGTTGGATCTGGAGAGGTGAGAGGCTCCATCCGCTGGTTAACTAACATAAAGTTTATTCAAGGGATGGGGCTCGGTCGTGTATTCCACCGAGAGAATTGAGATTGTCAAACGGCTCAATAGCTGAACATCAATCTCACATCTCTCAGGAACGTATATATAGATATCATCCGGCCTTTTATCGGCAGCTACACTTATACCGCCCCGCTTTCTAACGGCGAACGTATGAATGACCGAATTTTTAACATCGGGCTGAATCTGCAGCACGCATTTCACAACCCGATCAAACTTTAAAAAATCATCCGGAACATGGAGAGAAAAGATCTTCCCTGTGGGGAACTGCAAAAAGTGGCAGCCGCCGACAAATTTTAGATAAGTCTCACCTGAGAGAGTTTTGACGAAACCGAATTCATCAAGGGTCTCCTGGTCAGACACACTCAGAAAATCGACATCGCTTCCCACAGCAGCCCCTCTCCTCCTTCATGCGGTACAAGGTTGTCGAGTCCGCCGCACCGTATCCCGGCCCTTCGCTTTGGGCTCAGGGCGTTCGCCGCTGCAATCGATTCACTGGATCGATTGCAGCGGCCTTTGGCGGCACCGCGGCTCACCCACCCGCAATCCCCAGCAATTCGGCATCCAGCGCCTTCAGATAATCGCCGGCGATTTCGGCGCTGAAGCCGAGGTCGTGTTGGCCGTAGCGGGAGGCGACGCGGATGTCGACGAAGGTGGTTTCGGCCTCTTCGCGGAGCCGAATGATGATATCGAAGCGCAGCCCGAGGATCAGCGTGCGGGTGGTGCCCTGCAGCGTCACGCCGTTGGCGCCGCGGATCAGCTTGGCGACGTCATCGTCATAGGGGCGCGGCGTCGGCACGGGGACGATATCGGGCGCATCGGCCACCGCATCGTCGCCCGCCGGCGGCGGCTTGACCGGCTTGTCCTCGGGATCGCGGCCGGGCGCGGTGTCGCCACTGCTCCTGGTGATGGTCATGCCGCTCATCTTGGCGACCTTGCGCACTGCTTCGAGCACCCGGTCGAGCGCGCCCTCATAGCGCCGGCCGGTCAGTTCGGGATAGGCAGCGAGCTGCATTTCGCGATCCTCCGGCGTCACGTCCGGGTTGCGCTTCAGCCAGATCTGGTCGGAGTGCGGCGACGACAGCCAGTCGGGTGCGGAGACCGGATCGGTGGAAACGTCGTAGATATCAGGCAGCGTCATGTAACGCTCGGTGGCATAGGCGCCGAGGCCGAGCGGAAAGGCGGCATAGATCAGCGCCGCGAGTGCGGCCAGCCCGCCCTCGGCCCCCGTCATCCAGAGGCTGCGCAGCCCGAGGGCTGCAAGCATGGCGGAAAGCAGCGCGCCGCCGGCAGCGGCAATCAGCAGCAGCACCAGATAGGGTGTGGCGAGGCCGCCGAAGCGATGGGCGATTATCACCGCCAGCGCCAGCACCAGGGAAAACGCCCCGAGCAGCCGCGAAAAGCGGGCGGCGTTGGAAACGGGGCGGTCGAAGCGGATGGCCATCAAACTTACCGGTTGCTCGTCAGCGCCCGCGCGTTCGACCACGCAAATCGCCTCACCCCTGTTTAGAGCATGATGCCGAAAAGTGTGAAGCGGTTTTCGGACGACATCATGCTCTATTCTTTTGATTTAGATCCGGATTCAGATTTTAGGCCGGCCCGGCCTGAAATCATCCGGATCTGGGGCAAGATTCGGCTAAATTGAAACTATTGTCTGAGGCATTGCGTTGGAATTCACGGCGAAGGCCATGACGAAACGGGGGGCGCTTCATAAGCCCTTGCTGATATGTCAAAAAAAGGTCATTCTGCCGGGGTTTTATCTCCAGATGTAGAGGAGAGACGGGATGATTTCACCCGAGATTGCAGCAAGGCCGCAGGCGTCTGCGCTTGGCGGAATCGACCACCAGTCCGAGCCGATGCTGCCGATGGAGCTGCTTGAGCTCGAACTTTCGCTTGAAGGTTATGCCGGCGGCGATGCCGGCTTCTGCGAGGCGGTGCGCCAGGCGGCGGCACGCTCCGGCGGCGAATTGCTGTTCGACCTTCCGGCCGGGGGCCTCGTCCAGGATTGCCGCCGCATCGCCGTGCTGCGCATTCCGGATGACGGTCAGGAGATGCGCGTCGTACTGGCGCTGCTCGACAATCACGGCACGGAGATCCGCATGCAGGCGCCCGACGAAGAGACCGCGCCGTTGGTGCGTTTCGCCGATGCCTTCATCGAACTGCTGGAGCGGATCTAGTCTAGATCAAGATGTCAGCGGCGCTCGGCCGCAGCTTCCGCAACGCTGCGGAACGGGAACTTGCGCCCGCATTCGCACTTGATGACGAAATTTTCCTGATGGTTCGAAGGCCGCTGCACGCCAAAGCCGCGCGGCAGCTGATCGACCTTGAAATCCGGGTGCTTGCGCTTGGGATCGTCAACTTCCGAGGCTTCGGCAAAGCCCTCATTGCCGCATTGCGGACAGCTCAGTTTTTTCGAAAATCGATCGCGAAGGGCCATGCTCGTTCCAGTTTTGCAAGCTTTCCTCATACATAGGAATGGCCCTCATGCATAGAAAGGTTGGCAAGCGAAAGTGGAACCAAGTGCCAAGCCTGCCGTTCCTTTTTTGGAAAAGGAGGCGCTCATGCCCAACAGAGACCCGATCCCGACACCCAATGCCGACACACCGCGCGGCCCGACGCCGACACCTGGCATTCCCGACCCCATCCAGCAAAAACCGCCGCTGACACCGGCGCAGGATCCGGCCGATACGAAGAACCCGCAAGATCCGCCGCTCAATCCGGCGCTGCTGCCGATCGGGGATCCGGCTGGGGCGGCTTGAGGTCAGGTGGGAGCGTCATCCTCAACTTCCCTCATTCCTGTGCTCGTCACAGGAATCCAGTGCGCCCAAGTCCTTGGGCGCAGGAGACCGGCTTCGCCTATGAGCGTCATTCACCGCGCCGACGCGCGGTGGCTGGATTCCTGTGACGAGCACAGGAATGAGGGAGGAGAGGTCGAGTGAGACGCAACGGCAGACCGGCTTCGCCGACCCCCTCATCCGCCCTACGGGCACCTTCTCCCCGAGGGGAGAAGAGGGGATCGAGAGGTTGCGGCAAATCCCCTTCGCCCCAGCGGGGGTCCGAAGGACGGGACGAGACACGTGGCTCGACCCAGGCAGAGGTGGCCCGAAGGGTCGGATGAGGGGGCTGCACGGTACACGGGCTCGCGTAGTCACCCAGCTCTCAGCGATCTCCTGGACCAAGAGCAGCTTGACGCCCTCGCCCGAATGGCCTTTCCTCTGAGAAAAGCATCCCAAGGAACACACCCATGCGCATTCGTCTTCTCATCACCGTCATGGCCACCATCGTCGCCGGGCTTTCCGCCTGCCAGACGATGACGCCGGAGGAGCGGCGGGCGGCGGATGAGCAGCGGTGCCTGAGCTATGGCTTCCGGCGGGGCACGGATGGTTTTGCCACCTGCCTGCAGCGCATCGATCTCGACCGGCGCGCCGAATCGCGGGCGCAGAGTGYGGAGATGATGAACAACATGGCCTGGGAGCTGAACGGGCCTTATATCTACCGCGATCGCTGGCGGCATCACCACTGAGTGCCGCGGGCGCCCCGCCCCCCCGGCTCCAGCGAATATCTTACACGGTTGCCCGCAGGTCTTTCGGACCGCGCCTGATCTCTTCCAGACCGCCTGCAATCACCGCCTGCGCCGCCGCCAGCCTGGCGATCGGCACGCGGAACGGCGAGCAGGAGACATAATCGAGGCCGATCGTTTCGCAGAAGCGAATCGATGCCGGGTCGCCGCCATGTTCGCCGCAGATGCCGAGCTTCATGTCGTTGCGGGTCCGCCTGCCGCGTTCGGCAGCGATGCTGATCAATTCGCCGACACCGTCGAAATCGAGCGAGATGAAGGGATCGTGCTCGATGATGCCCTTGCGCTGATAGGTGGGGATGAAGGCCGAGGCATCGTCGCGCGAGATGCCGAAGGTGGTCTGCGTCAGGTCGTTGGTGCCGAAGGAGAAGAATTCGGCGACTTCGGCAATCACATGGGCGCGAAGGGCCGCACGCGGCAACTCGATCATCGTGCCGACGAGATAATCGATCTTCATGCCGGCCTCGCTCATCACGTCGCCGGCGACGTCATCGATCCGCGCCTTGACGTAATCGAGCTCGGAGCGCAGGCCGACGAGCGGCACCATGATCTCCGGCACGACGGCCGCTCCGGTCTCCTGGGCTGCGGCAATCGCCGCCTCGAAGATGGCGCGGGCCTGCATCTCGACGATTTCGGGGTAGGAGATCGCCAGCCGGCAGCCGCGATGGCCGAGCATCGGGTTGAACTCGTGCAGCGCATCGACGCGCTGGCGAAGCACGGATGCCTCCATGCCCATGGCGAAGGCGACTTCGGCCACCTCGTCGTCGGTCTTCGGCAGAAATTCGTGCAGCGGCGGATCGAGCAGGCGGATCGTCACCGGCAGGCCGTGCATGACGGTGAAGAGGCCGGTGAAATCCAGCCGCTGCATCGGCAGCAGCTTGTCGAGCGCCAGCCGCCTGCCCTTCTCATCGACGGCCAGGATCATCTCGCGCATCACATGGATGCGCTCACCCTCGAAGAACATGTGCTCGGTGCGGCAAAGGCCGATGCCTTCGGCGCCGAAGGAGCGGGCGGCCAGCGCATCGGCCGGCGTATCGGCATTGGTGCGCACCGTCATGCGCCGGGCACGGTCGGCCCAGCCCATGATGCGGCCGAAATCGCCCGACAGCGCCGGCTGGATCATCGGCACCTCGCCCTTCAGCACCTGGCCGGCCGAGCCGTCGATGGTGATGATATCGCCCTTCTTGAGCGTCACGCCGACGCCGAGCAGCCGCTCGTTGCGTTGATCGATGCGCATGGTGCCGGCGCCGACGACGCAGGGAATGCCCATGCCGCGGGCAACGACCGCCGCATGGCTGGTCATGCCGCCGCGCGTCGTCAGGATGCCTTCAGCGGCATGCATGCCGTGAATATCCTCGGGGCTGGTCTCGACTCTCAGCAGGATGACCTTGCGGCCTTCGGCTTCGGCCTCGACGGCCTCTTCCGCGGTGAAGACGATGCCGCCGGTGGCCGCTCCCGGTGAGGCCGGCAATCCGGTGCCGATCACCTGGCGGGTAACGCGCGGATCGATTGTCGGATGCAGCAGCTGGTCGAGGCTCGAAGGCTCGATGCGCAGCACCGCCTCGTCCTCGGTGATCACTCCCTCGTCGACCATGTCGACGGCGATCTTCATTGCCGCCCGGGTCGAGCGCTTGCCTGAACGGGTCTGCAGCATCCACAGCCTGCCGCGCTCGATGGTGAATTCGATATCCTGCATGTCGCGGTAATGGATCTCGAGCTCGGTGCAGATGCCGCAGAGCTCGCGAAACGCCTCCGGCATCAGCTTTTCCATCGAGGGTTTTTCGGAGCCGGAGGAAATCCGTCCCTCCTCGGTGATGCTTTGCGGCGTGCGAATGCCGGCAACGACATCTTCGCCCTGGGCATTGACCAGGAATTCGCCGTAAAGCGCGCTCTCGCCGGTCGAAGGATTGCGGGTGAAGGCAACGCCGGTGGCGGACGCATTGCCGAGATTGCCGAAGACCATCGCCTGGATGTTGATCGCCGTGCCCCAGCCTTCCGGAATATTGTGGAGCTGGCGGTAGGTGACGGCGCGCGCGCTCATCCAGCTGGAAAAGACGGCGCCGACCGCGCCCCAGAGCTGGACTTCGGGATCCTGCGGGAATTCCTGCTCCAGCTCCTCCTCGATCAGCTTCTTGTAGAGCGAGACGATATGCTGCCATTCCGAGGCGCTGAGTTCGGTATCGAATTCATGGCCGAGCTTGGCCTTCTCGTCTTCCAGGATCTCCTCGAAGGCGTCGTTGCCGAGACCCATGACGACATCGGCATACATCTGGATGAAACGACGGTAGCTGTCCCAGGCAAAACGCGCGTCGCCGGCATCGTGGCCGAGTGCCTGCACCGTCTCGTCGTTAAGGCCGAGATTGAGCACCGTGTCCATCATGCCCGGCATCGAGACGCGGGCGCCGGAGCGCACCGACAAGAGCAGCGGCTGGCTGACGGAACCGAAGTGGCGGCCGGTGACCGCCTCGATCGCCGATATGCCGGCGCGTACTTCAGCCTTCACCGCATCCTCGATGTGGCGGCCGTTCTTGTAATAGGTGTTGCAGGCATCGCTGACGATCGTCAGCCCCGGCGGCACCGGCAGTCCAAGCGCGCACATTTCCGCAAGATTGGCGCCCTTGCCGCCCAGAATCTCGTGATCGCGCGCCCGGCCCTCAGCCTGCCCGTCGCCGAACCTATAGACCCACTTGGTCATCTTCCCCCCAACACCAAATCGGGATTAGCTTAATCCGTTGGTGTTGAAATGAAAATCGACAAATGCGGCAGAATGTTGCGCTGCACAATAAATCTTGGCCGCGGCCGGCGTCGAAACGATTGAAAGGCGCCCAAACAGAAAACAAGGCACAAAAAAAGCTTTGCGGGACTGCAACAATGTCCCGCAAAGCCTTGTTTCCGTCCGGCCAGGAAAACCGGACGGGGGGTCCCTCAACCCAGGAACGGCTCAGCTTTTTGTAAAACAGAACCGCTCTGACCTCGTCATACGCAATTCCTGAGAAAATAGATCGCTACTTCCCAAGATTTGCTCTCGGTTTCCGGTTCTTGCCCTCGCCCGGAAAACCGCACGCAAATTCGACAATGCGCAACCTTTGGTCGCCCGCTTTCCAGCAGAGTAATTAGGTTGCGTTGAAACAACTTCTAATGCAAGTCAGCGAAAAGAGCATCACCCAAATGGGGTACAGGCCGCAAGGAAGCCGACCTTTTTTGGTGTTTATTTCTTGTCAGTTGATTTTGCGCAATTTCTGGGCGCAAAACCGCGCCATACCTTTGCTGAAATTGCGTCTGCGCTCGCAGAGACCGCAAATGCTCTCTTCACATAACCTCAGGCAATCTCGCGCAGGCGCTCGGCCATTTGCAAGTCTACGGAGACGAGTTGGGAGACGCCCTGCTCGGCCATGGTGACGCCGAACAGGCGGTTCATGCGGGCCATGGTKATCGGATTGTGGGTGATGATGACGAAGCGGGTTTCGGTGGAGGCCGCCATTTCGTCCATCAGGTTGCAGTAGCGCTCGACATTGTGGTCGTCGAGCGGCGCGTCCACTTCGTCGAGCACGCAGATCGGCGCCGGATTGGTGAGGAAGACGGCGAAGATCAGCGCCATGGCCGTCAGCGCCTGTTCGCCGCCGGAGAGCAGCGTCATGGTCTGCGGCTTCTTGCCGGGCGGACGGGCGAGGATTTCGAGGCCGGCTTCCAGCGGATCATCGGATTCGATCAGCTGCAGCTCGGCCGTGCCGCCGCCGAAAAGATGGGTGAACAGCCGCTGGAACTGGGCGTTGACGATATCGAAGGCGGCGATCAGCCGCTCGCGGCCCTCGCGGTTGAGGCTTTGGATGGCGCCGCGCAGCTTGCGGATCGCGTCGATGACGTCGTCGCGTTCCTTGATCAGCGCTTCGAGCTTCTCGCTCAGTTCCTTCTGTTCCTCGTCGGCGCGCAGGTTGACGGCGCCCAGCCGCTCGCGCTCGATCCTCAGGCGTTCCAGCTCGCGCTCGACTTCGCGCGGATCGGGAAGCGCCTGCATGGTCGGGCGCCCGGTCAGCTGCAGCGCCTCATGCGGGGCGACGTTCAGGACCTCGCGGATGCGGCCTTCGCTTTCCTGCCGCTTCTCGCGGGCGGAAACCAGGCGCTCCTCGGCGCGGCCGCGGCGTTCACGGCATTCGGCAAGTTCCGAGAGTGCGGTCGTCGCCTTTTGGTCGGCCTCGCGCTGGATGCGTTCGGCCTCGGCCAGAAGATCGCTGGCCTTTCGGCGCGCCTCCTCGGCCTTCTGCAATTCGCTGAGCAAAGCGCGGCGTTTGTCGTCGAATTCATCCGGCGCCAGTTCGAGCTCGGCTGCCTCGTCCCGCGCCTCTTCCTCGCGCTCGCGCAGCGTCGCAACATGATCTTCGGCACTTGCCGCCCGCTGGCGCCAGGTGTCGCGCTCCTGGCCGATCGCCATGATGCGGCGTTGGCGAGCTTCGTTTTCCCTCGCCAGGCTTTCATGGCGGGCGCGGCTTTCGGCCAGCGCGCCGCGATCGGTCGCCACTTCCGCCTGCTGGAACCGCAGCCGCTCGTCGATCGCAGTCAGATCGGGCGCATCCTCCAGCTCGATGCGGGCATTTTCTTCCTGGATGGCGATTTCCTCCAGCTGCGACCGCAGCTGGCTGGCGGCCTCGCTGACGACATCGCGGCGGCGAATGAGATCGCCGGAGGCACGCTCGGCAGCAACAAGCGCGTCGCGCGCGTCGGCCAAATGACGTGCCGACAGACGGCTCATGTCACGCGCCTCGGCAAGCCGGCGCTCCTCCGCGCTGATCGCCTCGGCGGCGGCTGCCTGCCGCTCTTCGGCTTCGGCAAGCACGTCGCGGGCAAGGGCGGCTTCGCTTTCGAGTTCGGCCAGGCGGTTCTTCTGGGCAAGGCGCAGGGCCGCTGCACTCGGGGCATCGGCACCGGTGACGTGGCCGTCCCAGCGATAGACCGCGCCCTCTTTCGTCACCAGCCGCTGGCCGGGCTTCAGCGCTGCCATCAGCGACTGCGCCTCCCCTTCCACGACCAGGCCGATCTGGCGCAGGCGGCGGGTGAGTGCTGCCGGCGCGCGGACATGGGCCAGCAGCGGCGCAACACCGGATGGAAGTGCCGGATCGCCAGCGCCATCGCCATTGTCGGACCAATGGGCCGGCGCCTCGGCATCGAGCGGCGATTCCAGATCGTCGCCGAGGGCGGCACCGAGTGCGGTTTCGAAGCCGCGGTCGACCTTCAGCTCGTCGGCAACCGGCGGAAATTTGCCAGCCGCAGYACCGGCAGCGAGCATGCGGGAAATCGTGCGGGCCTCAGTTTCCAGCGCATTCAGCGCCGAACGGGCCTGCTCGACCGGCGCGCGCGACAGCGCCTCGGTCTGGCGGGCTGCGGCCAGCGCCTGTTCGACCACCTGGACGGCCGCTTCCGCGTCGGCGACGGCAATCTCGCCGGCCTCGACGATGGCGCGTTTTTCGTCGGGATCGGGCAGGCCGGCAATCTTCTCGCCGACGGCTGACAGTTCCTGGTTTGCCTCGTCCATCTGGCGTTCGAGGCGCATCCGGCGGTCGGTGAGATCGCGGATGGCGCGATCCAGCTGGTTGCGGCCGGCAGCCGCCTCGGCGCGCTCGGCCGTCAGCTGGGTGAAGATGCGCTCGCTATCGGCAAGTTTTGCCGCCGCGCCCTCGAAGGCCTCGCGGGTTTCCTCGGCATAACGGCCGGAATCGGCAAGGATTTCTGAAATCTCCGCCTCTTCGGCATCGAGCCTCGCCAGGATGACGGCATTGTCGGCCACCAGCCGCTGCTCGCGGCTTATATCCTCGGCAAGCTGGGCCAGACGGCGGGTCAGCTCGTCACGGCGGCGTAGAATGCGGCCGGCATCTTCTTCCAGCTGGCTTCTGGCGATCTGCAGGCGCTGCAGGGCGGCAGCCGCGCGCGCCTCGCCCTCGCGCAGTTCCGGCAGCTTCAGGCTGGCGATAGCCTGGTTCTTCGCCGCCTCCATCTGCATCTGCGCCTTTTCGGCGACGACGGAGGTCGCCTGGTTCAAGGCACTGTCGGCCTCGGCCTCGGCTTCCTTGGCCTGCACCCAGCGGATATGCAGCAGCATCGCCTCGCGGGCGCGGATATCGGCAGAGAGCGTCTTGAAGCGGTTTGCCTGGCGGGCCTGCCGCTTCAGGCTCTCGATCTGGCTTTCGAGCTGCGAGGTGACGTCGTCGAGGCGCTCGAGATTGCCTTCGGCGGCGCGCAGCCGCAGTTCGGCCTCGTGGCGGCGGGAATGCAGGCCTGAAATGCCGGCCGCCTCTTCCAGCAACTGGCGGCGGGCCTGCGGCTTGGCCTGGATCAGCTCGCCGATGCGCCCCTGCCCGACCATCGAGGGCGACCGCGCGCCGGTGGAAGCGTMGGCAAACAGCAGCTGCACGTCCTTGGCGCGGCTTTCCTTGCCGTTGATGCGGTAGAGCGAACCCTGTTCACGCTCGATGCGGCGGGTGACCTGGATCTCGTCGCTGTCGTTGAAGGCGGCAGGCGCGGTGCGCTCACCATTGTCGAGATAGAGCGCCACTTCGGCGGTGTTGCGCGCCGGGCGGTTTCCCGAGCCCGAAAAGATCACGTCGTCCATGCCGGAGGCGCGCATGTTCTTGTAGGAATTTTCGCCCATCACCCAGCGCAGCGCCTCGACAAGGTTCGACTTGCCGCAGCCGTTCGGGCCGACGACGCCGGTCAGTCCCCGCTCGATGATGAATTCCGTCGGCTCGACGAAGGATTTGAAGCCGACCAGGCGCAGCTTGTTGAACTTCATGCGGAAATATCCACGGCAGGAAGCCCCCTCATCCGCCTGCCGGCACCTTCTCCCCGCTGGGGAGAAGAAACTCGCAGTCGATGCCGTGCCCACATCATCCCTCGAATAATGGGAAGGAAAGGCCGGCGGCATACCCCTTCTCCCCTCGGGGAGAAGGTGCCGGCAGGCGGATGAGGGGGCCACACCAGCAAACTGCGCTGAAAACGAAAAACGGGCGCACGGCTTTCGCCGTCGCCCGTTCTATCGAAACGATCCGGTTCAGAGCAGGCTGTCGATGAGCTTCGACATGGTGTCAACCGGCATGTCTCCAGAGTAGCGCTTGCCATTGATGATGAAAGTCGGTGTGGCGTTGACGCCAAAATCCTTGGAACCTCTTTCCCGCGTGGCGTTCACTTCATCCAGAAGCTTCTGGTTCGTCAAGCATTTCGTGAAGCTATCCTCAGTAAATCCGGCAAGCTTCGACATCTGCAGCAGTGCGGCGCGGCCATCATCGGCGGCGGCCCAGATCTGCTGCTGCTTGAAGAGCATGGAAACCATCGGGAAATACTGTTCCGGCGTGCTCAACTGTTCCGGATTGGAGGCGCTGCAGCGGGCGAGCATGAAGGCGGCGGCGGCGCGCGGGTCGAAGGGGAATTCGCGGATGATGAACTGCACCTTGCCGGCGTCGACGTATTTCTGCTTGATCGCGTCGAAGGTGGTGTTGTGGAAATGGGCGCAATGCGGGCAGGTCATCGACATATATTCGACGATCTTGACCGGGGCGTCGGCCTTGCCGAGCGCCATTTCGGGCAGCGCGCCGGGCTTCAGCACCTCAGTCATGTCGACATCGCCATCGGACTGCGGCATTTCGGTCGCCGCCGTKGCCGCCGTCTGCATGGTGTCGACATTGGTGCCGTCAGCCATGGTCTTGCCGGAGGACGAAGCATCGGCAGCGTCCTTGCTGTCGTTGCAGGCGACAAGCGCTACGGCAGCTGCGGCGATGGCGATACCGCTGAGCAGGCGGCGTTTCGTCAGTTGCATTTCGGACATCTGCATGGATTCCCCATAACTAATGAGATTGACGGCATGACTGTGCGATATAACGGCTGGCGGCCACTCACAAGGCACGGATCACCAACTTCCTTCAAAGAATTGTGACCGCGGGAAGACGACTAGACCAAAAATTGCGAGATTGGTC